>CALUVK010000034.1 GCA_944324205.1 Candidatus Gastranaerophilales bacterium
CCGAAAGAGGAAGATAATTTAAGCGATGATTCCTTATCCATGCCGGCAATATCAGAAAACGCAAGCAATACAGACTGGGCGCAATTATACCCATCTTTAAAGTTTTTACAGGCTTTTTCAGCATAAATTCCCATAGGAATATTTTATCACCAATAAATTTTCTCTAACAAAAAATGAACAATCATAAGATAAAATCGTTAAAATAGTGTAGGTTAAACAATAGTAAAAAATGGTATTATAAACAGGGTAATTTATCCTAAAAAAAAGGAGAGTAACTATGACAGAAGAAAACAAAATCACTGAAGAACAAAAATGTAATTGCTTTTGCCAGAGCAAAGGTTTTAAGAAATTTTTAATCGTAGCCGGTGGAACATTTGTTGGTGTTTATGTAGCATTAAGCTTATTTGCAGCAATCCATAAGCCGCCGATGCCAATGCCTATGCCAATAGGACCTTGCCCTTGTGCAGGATATCAGCAAATGGTAAGACCTTGCGGTCATCACCACTACTTTGATAAAGGTGACAGAGGCGACTTCCACAAAAAAATGATGAAACACAGAATGGAACATCAAGGTCCTGGACCGGTTCAAAGAATTGAAAAATAAGTATTGAGAGGCGGAACTTTTAAAAAGTTCCGCCTTTTTAGTCTGATGCTCTTGATATTTAAAAATGTTTATGCGAAGATAGTCTGGTGGCAATTGAATAATTGTTATGGAAAGGTAGCCGACATTAGTTCTGCGAACGACGTGAGCTAGAAATAATGGAGTCCTGAACTTGTTTCAGGATCTGAGCGGATACCAAAATAAAAAGTTAATATGATTTATGGCAAGGTAGCTCAGTTGGTGAGAGCGCACGGCTCATACCCGTGAGGTCGAGAGTTCGAATCTCTCCCTTGCTATTTTTATTGGAGTTTTTGCGGGTTCTTCGCCAAGCGCCTGATTTTCCCCCCCAATTGTATAGGACTTAAGTATTCGTCCGATTCTCTTTGTACGCACGACTCCCTCTCGAGAAGAAAAAATAATTAACCTGGCGTAAATGTGATATAATTGTTTTGATGGTTAAGTATGAAATTATATGATAAATCCAATATTTCTGAAATAAATATATGTAATAATAAAATTGAGTATTTAAAAAACTTGGTTAATAATGGTTTGAAATTTTATATTGATAATTGTTATGCCCAGATTCTTATAATGAAGTGTGATGAGATTTATTTTCCTTTGATAATTTGTGATTATGCTGAAAAACAAACCTATTTAGCTTCTTTAATTTCAAGTTATATTGATTATCCTAAACAAATGTTGAATAATAAATTTTTCTTCTTGGGATTTGATATTTTAAAGAAGATTTTAAAGTTTGGGAATTTCGATAAAGTTGTATATATTAATCACTGGTTAATTTCTACTAATATACAATACAGTTTTTCTGATGAACAAATTGCTAAAATTACAAAGTTTTTAAAAAATAAATTTCCTAATCACGCACTTTCTTTTAGAAATATTGCACAAGAAAGAAATGAAATTATCTTTAAATCATTAAAAAAGAATAATTACAAATTCTTAATCAACAGAAGAAGCTATTTTATAGACAAAAATAATTTTGATACTGTATATAAAAAATCTTCATTAAAAAGAGACATGCGTCTATATAAAAAAGGGAAATATAAATTCTCTTATAATAACAAACAGTGGGAAAAGTATACAGACTTGTATAGAAGCCTTTATATAGAAAAATATACAGAATTAAATCCAATATATAACAAAAATTTCTTTAAATTGTGTTCAAGTCTTTTTGATTTTAAAAACTTATCAGACAATAAAAATGATATTGTAGGAATTTATATTCCAATTAGATTTGGAGATACTATTGTAGCCCCTTGTCTTGGCTATGATAGAACAGTCGCTCCAGAAGAAGGACTATACAGATTACTAATACTTAATGTTATAAATTATGCAAAACAGCATAATTGTAGCGTAAATTTAAGTTCGGGTGTTGGAGATTTCAAACAAAAACGGGGTGCACAACCTTATTGGGAATATTTAGCAATATATTATTCTCATTTGAATATTTTTAGAAAACTTTCATATTTTTTATTTATTGAAATAACAAACAACATATCATTTTATTTGTTGAAAAAATTTAATTCAAAATTGTTTTAATCAAAATTATCGCAAACACAAACAGGAACAACTTTACCGTTTCGAACTGTTATATCTGGACAGCTTTCACAAAATTCAAGATTTCCATCACCATTAACCGATGCCGGTTCTTGAATTAATATACGTTTTATCTTTTTCCATTTATTCCAGCTTTTAAGTAAATATTTAATATTCCCCCAAAAATATCCTCCACAAAAAGCGTTAAGCAGCATAAATACACTGTTTACAATACAATCTTGTTTTGTAAAAAACGGATAGACTCCTGTTTTTTCCTTAATATGTTTTAGATAAAAGCGTTCAAACTTTGAATTTTTAAGATTTTGAGTATATTTTAAAGTATCATATTTGTAACTTGCTGCATAATTATAACAAATCCATCTTGGGATATCCTTGTTGTAATGCCCTGTAAGATATGTATAAGGCTCTAAGTTCCGATTATCAAAATACTCCATAATCTCTTGCATAGAAGGTTCTTGTATATTTTCTGACTTAACCTCATGTCCTTTTACTTCTTTACTTAGAATACCCTTCAATTTGCCATAATTAGTTATATCTCTATAAAGAGTTATTAAGAAATAATTTATAAATTTGGTTTCTTTAAAGTAATTTAGATAGTTATCAAGATTTTCACCAAAGTCTTCTTTTTTAATTGTAATGCTCATTGCAACTTCTATTCCATAGTTATAGAGCATTTTAGCCTTTTTGGTTCTTAAATAGTCAATATCATTCACTGTATAGTTTTCCGGTAAATCTTTTCGTTTTTGTCCGATATCTATGTGTAAAAAAACTAAGTCAACTCCAGCCTGGGCTAATTCGTAAACTTTATTTTCATCTAATAATAAGCCGTTAGAAAACAATTCTACCGAAAGGCCTTGTTGTTTTAGAAATTTAATTATTTTTATTAAATCCGGATTTAATAAAGGTTCACCACCTATAAGTGCTATTGAGGAGATTTTTCTTATGGCTGTTATTTTTTTATAATCTTCTACAACTTCTTCATAAGATTTTATTTTCCATTCTGAACTATTATAGCAAGCATCACATTTTATATTACATCCACGGATAATATCAAGAATCGCATGCGGAGCATCATTGTATTTCCAAGGTAGATTATAAGCATTTTTTAATAAATTTTTCATAAATTCAGAACCTTTTCAGCATTTTTAAACATAGTATCATCAAAACCGATTTTTTCGTAGAAATTATAAGAATCTATAATTGGATTATTCGTAGTTTTTACGGATAAATCAAACGGAAAACTCGGATAGTCACTTCCAAAAATAACTTTTGATTTTAATTCGTGGCTTTTAAGTATTTTTTTTAGGTCAAAAATTTGTACCGGAGTAATCATTGCACTTAAATCGCCATAGACATTTTCATATTTTATTGCTAATTTTGCCCAATTTTTGAAATAGTTTTTTTCGTGGAGAAAAATTCTGGTGCCGCAATGAGCACAAATAATTTTTACCCCTATTTTTGCTGCGTTTTCAAGCAAATCAGGATTATTCAAGTTTTGGGAGTTAGTTTTTAAAGTATATTCTTTACCTGTATGAACAAGTAGCGGAAGGTTGTATTCTTTTAGAAGTTCAAAAAACGGAATACATTGTTTGTCTGAAAGATTCACATTCTGAAAAGACGGTAATATTTTCACAAGAACAGCACCGTTTTTGTATGCATTTTGAACTTTTAAATCAATATCTTTATCAAAAGGGCTCAAATTAACCCCGTATAAAAATTCAGAATATTTTTTACAAATCTCAAAGACCTGTTCATTATTTGCACAAAGTTCGCTATTTTCGATTGCAACCAGAACTGCTTTATCAAGCTTTGAGTTATTAATAAGTGAAATCAAATTTGTGATATAGTTTTCATAATTAGTATAATTCGTCTTTTTTAAGAAAAGGTTTATAACAAAATTAGTTTTACATTCCTTGGGATTAAAATTAGAATTAACAACATGAGTATGAATATCAATCAGCATTCTTTACTTTTACTCCATTATCCCATATTGTAAATGGTGCAGATTTTAAGAAAGGTTTGGTTGTTTGATTGGCTTTTAAAACTGTCCCTGAAATTAATAAAGAATATGCCCCAACAAGAACATTATCTTCTATAGTTACCGGTGCTAAAATCAATTTTCCATTTAATTGTGCATGCGGATTTAATCTTACATCTGCTGAAAAAATTACGTTGTTACCAATATTTAAAAACGATCTATCTAAAATTCTTGTTCCTGGCGCCCAATATGTAAACCCTCCGATTTTTGCACCCCAAAATACTCGAAGCCACATACTATATAACCCTGGTATAATCCTTAAAATCTCTTCTAAAAACGGTAGCCTCAAATATATAATTTGAGTACAAAAAGTAAGCCACCAGATATAGTATTCTTTTGAAAATAATTCATACTCAGTTTTATTCAGCGGATGGATTAACAATGCAATTCTTGTTATTAAAGGCGGGATAACGTAAATTATTACTATAATAACTCTGAACAGCAGCAAAAAATTATCATGGAACTTCCATATTGCTGTTAAAACACTACACAACAAAAAAAACGGTATGTAATTAAAAAGTAACATTAAAATGCGATAGAAAATTTTCATACATCAAATATATCACAAATATTTCTATCTAGTGATTTTGTTTTAATATCACCCAATTTTATACCTTTTGACAAGTAATATTGTTGAAATTTTTCGTTTCCGTTTATTATTTTTTTTACTGTACAAGGTTTTAATTGACCAAGTTCTATACAGTTTTTGTAATGGTAATTTTGTTCAAGCGCATTTTCTAATAATTCTGCATCACAATCCCCTTCAATAAAAAGCGTATATTTATCTTTATTAAACCCTAATACTGCAAATTTTGGTTTTTCAAAAAATAGTTTTTCAAATATATTATTTACAAAACTTTCAGAAATCTTTTCTCCAAAAAAGTCCAAAACATTATTATCTCGCCCAATAAATTCTATTATCGGGAGTTTGTAATAAAATCCCGTAACTTTAACTATATCGTGGGTATTGTATCGATATAAACCTCCAGAAGTTGTTAAAACAACTGTGTATTCTTTCTCTTTTTCTAATTCGTTTAATAAAAATACATTTCCATTTTGATTAATGAATTCATAAAAATGAGATAAATAGGAAACAACACAGCCCTTGTTCCAAAGAGGAAATGAAGTTATTCCTTCCGTAGCAAGTAAACCTTTTGGTTGAATAATACTTTGCGGATATTGTTTACAAAGTTGTTTTGCATAAATTTTCGATGTCGAATCTGCCCAGCAACTAAGAATTTTTAAATTTTTAAAATCGATTTTTTCATGATTTAAAACTGACTCCAGAAATGTTGGCGACCAAATTGAAATAAGTCCGATATTATCTTTTTCTTTTAATAATTTTTCTTTTGTATTTTTGCAAAAATCCCCTTTCAAATCTGGTTGAACCATAATAATTTTCAAAAATTTTTGTTCTAGATTTGAAAAATATTCTTCATCTTTCTCAAATCCTATCTCAGGATTTTCAGTTTTGGTTTTGGGACTAATTGACCAATAGGATTTATAAAACAAAAGCTCTGGATTATGAATATACAAATCAAAAATCCAGACTTTTATACCATTTTGAAACTCTTGCCGCAATTCTTCTGTGTAAGGAATTAATTTTTGCCCTCCAGATGAACCCGATGTCGGTTCATAGATTTTTATATAATTTGAAGTTAGTCCATTTTCATACTTGACATATTGTTGGATATCATCGTAATCTACAATGGGAACATTTATTTGCCAGCTTTTATAGTCATTAATCTTTGAGAAATCATATTTTTCTCCATATTTAGTATTTTTATTTTTATCAATAATATTTTTTAAAATCTTTTTTTGATATTTATGAAAATTTTTTATACAAAAGTGAAATTTTAACCAAGCTTGAAAACAGCATAAAATAAAAAATAAATTGGCAAGAAAAACTTTAGCTCTCATTCTACTCTTCATTTTGCCCCTTCTTCCCGTGTAACAGTCTTAATCCGGCATTTGTAAGATTTGAAATCGAAAGTTGAGCAAGACAAACGAGCTCGTTACCTTTATAAAACTCTGGATTTTTTTCTAAAAAGAATTTTACATCATAATCCCCCGCCCTTTTTTCAGGAATATCATTTTCTCCTGATTTCAACCTATCAGGTTCATTGGGAATAACAAGTCCATTTTTATAACAATTCCCAAATTTTGATACAGAAAGCCTATCAATAAAATCTTGAATTTCTTTTGGAGTATCGTATTTGTATGTCGGGTAGATTTCTTTTAAAAACATTGGGAAAAATTTGTATGTTCTCCAGCCTTTTGAAATAAGAAGCCATAAAACTTTTTTATCATGATATTTCATTTGAACAGTGTACGAAAACCTCCACCAAGCACGCATAAGTTCAATATCGCCTCTGAAGTTTTCATCAATGACCGTATCTCCTGAATATATGATTATTTTTCCTTCAAAATCAAATATCTCGATAGTCGTAAACCCTACGATATTAGAGCTTTCATTATAAAGAACTAAAGCGTAATCTTTTTGACTCATATCAGATAAAAACTTATCCCAATTTTCACCATAATAAACTTTTGTCATGAGTCCATACATATCTTTTTTATTTTGTATAGTAAGCCCCGAAATTTCTATAACTTTGCTTTTTAAATTCATAAACTTGCAAGCTCCAAATATGGAATTCTATCATCAATTAAATCTTTTATTTCGCTATCCGGCAGAAATTCTGTAATATACAATCTGCTTTTATATTTTATATTAAAATATTTTTTTAATGATTTATTCAGTCGGTCCTTTGAATGTAAAACCAATGAAAAATAATTATAATGTTTATTATAATTATAAATTCTATTTAACAAAGCTTGAAAAATCTTGTTATCATTATCTTTTATCGCAACAAAACTTAAGTAAAATTGTTTAATTGGTTCATTTTCTTTTGGTAAAAATTCTCCTGTTAATTTTTTTATCCAAACCCAATTCCCATTATATTTTTTAATAACCACTTGCTTAAAAGGAGTTTGCTCCCATTTTGCCATAACTCCGACTATTTCCTCATCTTCTAAAGCGATATAAAAATCATTCAAACTGAAATTCGGTAAGTTCAAAAAATAGTCCTTTGTATAAACGGGAAAAAACTGTTTTTTTCGACCTTCTGAATTCAAAAAGTTTACAATTTTATCCAAAAAATCTATAGAACCCTTAATAATTTGGATTCTTTTACCGCAAAACTTTGGGAAAATAGGAAATATAAAATAAGTATTTATTACACCTAAATCATAAAAATTGGGAACATGTAAACTTTTATTTTTCCAAATAAGTGCAATTTTACCTTGCCTGTTATCTTCAATTATTGTTGCTATATGAAGTTTTGCCCTCTTATCGTTCATCAGAGTTTTCATAAACTCGAAACCTTTTGAAAGTGCTCGCATTTTCTTTGCTTTGGAAGAAATCCTTAAATCACTCAAATATCCTAAAGTTTCTTCTTCACCATTTATATAAACTTTTTTTAGACTTCTCGCTCCAAGAACTTCTACCTTGTTATTAATTTTACCCACAACTGGCTGTACAATATCAGCAGTAGTGTGCATTGCTTCAAGGTAGTTTGGCTCTTTAGAAAAAAGTATCTCGATATTTCCTTTAATATAAGTTGAATTAATCAACTCCAAAACGTCTCGATTATCAGTCTCTGACATTATACTAAATTCAATTTTATTTTTCTTTTCCAATCGCAAATCCCCGGCGTTTTGTTGTATCTATATCGCTCATAATATTGTATTTAAAGAAATCCAGCATCATAGTCCAATGCGAAAGTAAGCATTTTCTTAACCCCCAAGCACGTTTTAGCATAGAGGGGAATGAATAAAAATTTTTCTTATATACATAACATAGCTCCGAAAGCTTTTCCGGAGTAAAGTTTTTGGGTTTAAAAACTACATCTGCAAAACTGCAATTTTCATTCAGCCACCATTTGTCATAAAGCATTCTATCTTTTAATGTTTCATACAAAGGTGTGCCAGGAAACGGCATTAAATGATTGAAAGCTGCAAGAATAAGGTTGTTTCTCATTGCGAAATCAAGGGTTGTTTTAAAAGTTTCTTCCGTATCTTCATCATACCCAAAAATAAAGGTTCCGTATACAAAAATATTATGATTAGTAAGTTTTTTTAGAATTCGTTCATATTTTTCAATGCCATTATTCCAAGTTTTGTTCATTTGTTTAAGATTTTCTGGATTAAAACTTTCAAACCCTATTAAAACGCCAAGACAACCGCTCTTTTCCATCAAATCGATCAACTCATCATCTTCAAGGCAAGCTGTTGCAATTTGGCTTATCCATTTTATTTTATATGGAATTAACGCTCTAAAAAGTTCCTTTGCTCGCTCAATATTAGATCCGATATTATCGTCTATAAAAAATATGGTTTTATATTTTGCGTTTTTAACCTCAAAAATCACATCTTCTATTGGTCTGTAACTGCAATGAGATTTATGAAAAGCCGCGATTGAACAGAATTGACAGTTGAATTTGCACCCACGAGAGTTTTCAATTAAAGTTACAGGCATGTAATTTTTACCTTCAAAAATATCTCGTCTCGGAAAAATCCCTTTCAAATCGACATTACTATCTCCTTGATAGATTTTTTTCAATTTCCCCTTTTTCATGTCTTCAATAATTTCAGCCCAGACATTTTCAGCCTGGCCGATAAGAATGCTATCTGCATATTCCGTTGCCTCATCACTTACAAGAGTCGGATGAAATCCTGCAAGAAGTACTTTTTTATTGCGTTTTTGGAATTCTTTTGCAATATTATAAGCTCTCTGTGCAGAATATGTTTCAACACTGATTGCTACATAATCGGTTTCAGTATCATAGTCGATTTCTTCTACCCTGTCATCAAAGAATTTCACTTCCACGTCATCTGGAGTTAATGCTGCTGCCTGAGCAACCCCAATAGGCTCCATCTGCCAAGTTTTTATATATTTTTTGCAATCATTCATTGCCGCCATTATAAAAGTTATTATCATTTCCAATTACCCAAATGCATTTATATTGTACTTCATAAATAAATTAAACCATAATATAAAAAATCTCATTCCAATTCTATATTTAGATTTAATAAATCTTTTAAAAATATTTTTAAGAGCTAAATATTCCACAAAATATCTTTGTGCAACCCCCGTAAATTCATTTTTCACATCATATTTAATCAGCCTCATTGAAAAAAATATTTCATCACTAATCCACCAATCATTTTTTACCAGTTTATTTTGTGTTTTTAATTGATTATATGACGGAGTATTTGGAATTGGGAAAAAAGTTGTAAAAATTGACATAAATAATTGTTTATTATTTAAGTATTCAAAGGTCAACTTAGCATTTTCAAGAGTATCACCTTCATATCCCAAAATAGTACCGATAGAAACAGAAATATTGTATTTTACACAATTATCAAAAGCTTTTTCATACTCTTCGATAATATTATGCCTTTTATTCATATTTTTTAGAACATCCTCTGATATAGATTCCATTCCTATAAATACATTGAAACAGCCACTTTTAGCCATTAACTCGACAAATTCTTCCTCCAATAAGGCTTTCAATGTGATTTGAGCAAACCATTTCTTTTTTAAAGGAATCATGTGTCTATATAATTCTTTTCTATATTCGATGTTTGTACAAGCGTTTTCATCAATTAATCCAATATACTTAACACCAATATTTTTAATATCTTCAATAATCTCATCTACTGGTCTTAAACTTACGTTCTGTTCATAAACTTTTGCAATAGTACAAAAATTGCAATTATACCTGCAGCCTCGTGAAACTTCGACATGTCTGTATGGAATATATCTTTTGCCTTTAAAGATTGAACGATCAAGTTGTACGTTGGCTAAATTACATTTCTTTTCTGCATGATAAAATTTTTGCAATTTCTCATCATAAAAATCTTGCAACATTTGAGGAAATGTTAATTCTGCTTCTCCGGTTATAACACAATCCGCATATTTAGAGGCTTCCTCAGGACAAAGTGTAGCGTGTAGTCCGCCGATAATAACAGTTTTCCCCAGTTTGCGAAATTTCTCCGCAATTTGATACCCACGATACGCTGTAAAAGTATTAATTGTAATAAAAACTAAATCAGTTTTAGTTTTAAACTTAATATTCTCAATTCGCTCATCAAAAAATTCACATTCAACATTTTCCGGAACCAAACTTTTTAACTTAGCAATTACAGGTGGCTCTACCGTAAACAATGACTTTAACCAAAATCGCCCCTTGATATATGACTGTTCTGGAAATATGAATGTAAACTTCATTAAATCTGCCTCGTAATATCAGAATAATCACACATGACTTCTTTAGTATATTTATGGTGATTTTTTGCATATATCTTGTAAGCAATATTTGCCCCTATTGCATAATGAAGAAATGACCTTGAACCAGCTAAGCGCTTTATAATATTTTTTGTCCTATAAGCTTCATTCCAAGCCCAATTATGCCCTTCTCTAAGTTCATCAACAGTCATTTTTAAGGGTTTTACAACAACGTGCTGGCAATCATACAAAGACCAATCCGTTTCTATAATTCTATTAGCAGCCTTCATTTTTTCATAATAAGGAGTCCCCGGATATGCCGTATTAATCGTAAATCTTGGAACATCAATATTTGCCTTGTTAACAAATTCAATTGTTCTTTCAAAACATCCCTTGTCATCACAATCAAGCCCAAACACAAAGCAGCCCATTATCGCAACTCCGTTATCATGAAGAATATTTGCCGCATTATAAAATTTATTTACCGAATTAAACCCTTTTTTAATATCCAATAATGTTTCTTGTGATACTGTTTCAAATCCGATTAAACAACCTTTCATTCCGCTTTTAACTGCTAAATCCAATAACTCTCTATCTTGAGCAATTTTTATTGTCATCGGAGACGCCCATTGTTTCTTAAGAGGAATCATTGCTTTATAAAGTTCTTTTGCATAACCATCTTCAATAGGAGAAGGATCAACAAAAACAAAGGTTTTTGAAGGGATTTGTTTAATTTCTTCAATAACATCTTCCACAGGTCTGTGATAATAGCCTTTTGAACAATAAGGTGTTACGCAAAATTCACAACGATTCAGGCATCCGTATGTTGCCTGAACACTGTTCACAGTTATAAACTTGAGTTTTTTATCCTTATAACAATCACGTTTCGGCATTGGAAAATCTGCATAACATAAATCTTCTCTAGCCTTGTAGATTTTTTGTAAATTTCCTGCTTTATAATCTCTAAGCATCTGTGGGAAAATTTCTATCCCAAGCCCAATTTGAATACTATCAACATATTGTAAACACTCATCAGGACTTAAGGTAGCATGAACACCACCCATAACAACAGTTTTGCCTCTTGATTTAAAATATTTTGCATACTCAAAAGCTCTGCTTGAACCTCCGGTAATTGACGTTATACAGATTAAATCCGCATCAACCTTGCTTAGATTAATCTGCTCTACTCCTTCATCATAAACGTCACATTTAATATTCATATCTTCAGGAATAAGTGACATGAGAGCGGGTATTGTTAGCGGTGCATAACGAATCATCTGCTTAAAAGCACCGGTTTTATATCGATACATTGCTCCTCTTGGCATTATAAATGCAATCTTTTTCAGCTTATTCATAATTTTAATATACTATAAAGTTTTGCATAAATACATATATTAAATAAAAATCTGTCAAAAATGTGGGTATTAAACTAAAAATCATGTAAAAATTTTAATGAATAAACCATACAAAATTTAAATCTTTTAATTTGAAATACTTCAAAAAAGATATTATTTATTTTTTTAACAAATACATTAGTATACTTAAATATTATTAAGTAAGTACTTTCTTTGTTTCTTCTATGTTACAATTAAAAAATGAAAGAAAAATTCTGGATAGCATTTTCTGCAATAGAGCAGCTTGATTCAAGCTTTATACAGAGGCTTTATAATTATTTCGGCGATATTGAGACAGCCTTTAATTCGACTCTGAATGAGCTGAAACAAATAGAAGGGCTGAGCGTAAGAAAAGCGGAAAATTTTATTGAAAAAAAACGCTCTATTAATCCTGATAAGGTTTTTGAAGAAGTCATAAAACGAGGAATAAAGTTTTTAACTTTTGATAATCCAAATTATCCCTATATGCT
>CALUVK010000035.1 GCA_944324205.1 Candidatus Gastranaerophilales bacterium
GAGGGTGATGATTTAACGCGGAATGCGCCGCGAACGTGCTGCGTAAGCAGCGATAGTGAGCGAAAGAGAGCCGGTTTACCGGCCTTGCTGCAGAACTTCAATACAATTTATCCCAATGCCCGTAAGGGCATAGAAAACAGTCGCTTTTTTTCTCTTTCTTTTCGTACTTTTCTTTCTCTTTTAATGCGAAAAAAAAGAGAAAGAAAAGTACATATTTGAAATAAATATGGTATAATGGTTTCAGGCATATAAATGTATGCCCAATGTAACTCAATATGTATTAAGTTACATTAGCGCATTTTGAGACAGGCCGGTAGGCCAAAAAGTTATCCGGTAGTCTTTATAGACAGAAAACAGATCGGCTGACCATATGTTTACGTGCGCAACACCACAATATGATATAAGTTATATTAAGATAGAAAGGAAAAATCATGAAACAAGGATTTACTTTGGCTGAAGTACTTATTACACTGGGTATAATAGGTGTAGTTGCTGCATTAACAGCACCTGCTCTTGTTCAGAATGCAGGGAATGCTAAAGTCGGGCCGACTTTAACAAAAGTTATTTCCACGCTGGAAAATGCACATGAACAAATGCTCAATGATGAAGGTGCTACAAAATTGGACAGTATAACCAAAGGCGGAGGCTGGTCAGAAACAAGAGAAAACTATTACATCAAATTATCTAAATATATTCAAGGTAGCTCATACGACAACGATTTTGCTGTTAAATTTGAACCGGCTACCACATCATACAATAATACAAAATGTGAAACAGGAGATTATGATTTTAATAATTTTGACCATCGTGTTCCTTTTTATTTTTCAGATACAATAACTTTATTTGCATATAAAACAGATTATGCTGATTCAAAATCAAAATACAAAGCAAAAGGTTCTTTTAGAGGCGAATATATGAACCTATATGTAGATATTAATGGACCAACTGTCAAACCTAATGTTATTGGTAGAGATATTTTTTATTTTAAGATTGATAATGGCGGAAAAGTTATTCCTATGGGGGGAAAAACTTCTAAATGGCTTTTAGATGAAAGTTTTTATTACACAAGTGATGGAGATTATGCTTGTAATGAGGACAATGTTACAATTGGTCTCGGTTGTGCCGGTTCAATTTTTGATAACAACGGAAAAGTTATATATAAATAATATAAAAGAAACAAAAACAATAAACAGGTTGAATAAATATTCAACCCGTTTATTAATTCAGTTATAAACCTAATATAATGGGTATTTTTTACATAATTCTAAAGAATCTTGCCTTAATTGTTTAAGAATTACCTCGTTATCAGAATTTTTGATAGCAGCAGTAATTATTCCTGCGACTTTTCTCATATCATCTTCTTTAAAACCTCTTGTAGTCATAGCGGCAGCACCTAATCTGATACCGCTTGTTACAAACGGGCTTTGCGGGTCGTTCGGAACAGTATTCTTGTTAGCTGTAATTCCGACTCTTTCAAGAACATTTGCCATGTCTTTTCCGGTCTTGCCGGTTTTTCTCAAATCCAGAGTCATAAGATGATTTTCGGTCATTCCGCCTACAATTTCCATCCCGTTATCAATAAGCCCTTGAGCCATTGCTTTTGCATTTTTTACAATTTGTTTTGCATATTCTTTAAATTCCGGTGTCAGAGCTTCTTTTAGAGCAACCGCTTTTCCTGCAATAATATGTTCAAGAGGCCCGCCTTGTATTCCGGGAAAAACAGCCTTATCAATTGCAACAGCATACTCTTCATCACACATAATAATCCCGCCTCTGGGACCGCGCAAAGTCTTATGCGTAGTTGTTGTTACAATCTGCGCATAACCTGCCGGAGACGGATGTACCCCGCCTGCAATAAGCCCTGCTATGTGTGCAATATCAGCCAGTAATATTGCACCAACTTCATCCGCAATCTCTCTAAACTTTTTGAAATCAATTATCTTTGAATAATTGCTTGCACCACAAATAATAAGTTTTGGCTTATGCTCAAGTGCCATTTTTCTTACATCGTCATAATCAATATTTCCGTTTTCATCAACGCCGTAGCTCTTTACGTCAAAATACATTCCTGAAAAATTAACAGGAGAACCATGGCTTAAATGTCCACCGTTAGATAAATCCATCCCTAAAACTCTGTCACCACTTTTAAGAAATGCTGAAAATACAGCCATATTTGCCTGTGCACCAGAATGTGGCTGTACATTAGCATGATCCATGCCAAAGAGTTCACATGCTCTCTTTTGGGCAAGCTCTTCTATTTTATCTACAATTTCACATCCGTTATAATAACGTTTATGCGGCTTCCCTTCTGCATATTTATTGGTTAAAACACTGCCACATGCTTGCATCACAGCCGGAGAGGTAAAATTTTCGCTTGCAATCAGTTCTATTGTATTTTGTTGTCTTTCTAGTTCCTCTTCAATATACCCGGCAACCTCAGGGTCTGTTTGTCTTACTTTTTCTAAATCCATATATCCCCCCTCCTTTTATATATTCAATTATATGCAAAAGAAGAGGAAAATCAAAATGTTTAACTCTTGTTAATTTTAGCTACTTAAATTAATCGCTGAATGTCTTAAATGTAGACTCAACATTATCCTTAATAACCTTCTTAACAGCTTCCATTTCGGTTGCCAGAGCATTTTGTTCTGTATCAAGCTGTTTAAGGCGTAATTCTAAAGTCCTGTCTTCCTGTTGGATAATAGAAGTCTGCGCATTAATATCTGCAATGGTTTTTTCATACTGTTCTTTTTTGTACATATATTCATTCATTGCATCTTGATATGCAGCATCATCTGTAACAGTTTCCACGTTCAAAGAATATACAACACTGTCATCATCGAACTTAACTGATGTAAATCTTCCATCGCCATCAGTTTCAAGCAGGGCATGATTAGTTTCCTCAATCTTTGTTTTAATATAAGATGCATTATAATAAGCAAGCTTATTTTGGATATCAATTGGTTTATCAGCTTCATATGAAGTGTTGATGCTGTTATACAAATCGCTTTCAGTTGTATAGTATGTTTTCCCGTTCATTTCAAAGGTGTAAATCCCTTGCCCGCTATATTCCAATTCGCCTTTTGAATTAAAGCTCAGATACTTATTAACGGCCGAATCGGGGCAATCCTTAAGAATTTGAGCCAATTCTGCTGCTTGATCGTCTGTAAAACTTTTAAGTTCTGAAGTTTTACAATTTCCAATATACATAGTCTGTTCTGAAGAATAAATCTTTGGCGTATCAGTACCATCTGGAACAAAGAAATGCCACGTTCCATCCGCATCATGATAACCATATACATTATCCGTAGTTAATACGCCATCTTCTTGTGCCATACCAACAGCTACTTCGAAATCACGCAGAGCATCTTCAAGTTTTGTATCTTTTTCAATATTTTCAATAGCTTCAAATGTATATTCCTCTTTACCATCAGCAGAAGTCACAGTACATGTATCTTTATCAACACTATAATCGGTTGTCGGAGCCATGTTATGAATATCATCAATCTCTTCTTTTAGATAAAAATGCCATGTCCCGCTCGAATCCTGATAGCCGTATACTTCACCATTTGGAATTGCCCCTGCTTGATAAGCTAATTCTTTTGCGGTTGCAAAATCATTAAAGGCTTCTTTTAATGCATCGTCTTCTTCTGTCCTTTCATTTGTAACTTCACCAACTGTAATTTCCTGTCCATCTGGCAACAACAAAGTATACGAACCATCATCATTTAATGTCGCAGAAGGATTTACAAAGACTTTTTCTGTAACCTCACTTTCAATATGCACTTGAGGATTTTCTAGTAATTTTTGAGAACCAGTATAAATATTGGCATAATAGTAATGGTTTACTATATAGTTATAATTAGGATCCGCACTGGATAACTGCTGCCAGCTTTCTAAAACAGATTCATTATCACCATCCGAATAAGAATACTGGAGCTCTGTGTAATCCGTTGTTTTTGGAGCATTCGGAACTTCTAAATCAAGAAGCCGGTTAAAAAGATTAGCACTCTGATTTGCAAGTGCTGTTCTTGCCTGGTTAATCTGCTGGCCTTCCCATTCGGTATTAGTTTTTCTGGCCGTTAGTGCTAAATATCGTGCTTGTGATGCTGCCATTCCCATAGCGGAGTCTCCTATTTTTTACCAAATTGTTTTTAATAAAAATTTAGACAATGTCAACATGAAAAACGACATAGTAAATAAAAATCTTTAAACAATAACTCAAAAATCCTCCGTTTGTTGTAATCTTGAAGAAGAAATCCTTTTGATGTATTATAAACCTATGAGAAAACAAGTTATTGCGTACTTACATACGCATTGGGACAGAGAGTGGTATAGAGAATTTGAAATCTTTAGGCTGAGGCTTTTAAGGGTTTTTGATAATGTTCTTGATATGCTTTCAAAAAACAAAATCCCTTGTTTTTATTTTGACGGTCAGGTAAGTGCTTTAGAAGATTATCTTGAAATGAGGCCTGAAAATGAAGAATTGGTTTTGGGGCTTATAAGACACAAGAAACTTTTTATAGGGCCGTTTTATTGTCTGGCGGATGAATTTTTAACAGATAAAACCTGTTTTTCAAAAAACCTTGAGATCGGGCTTAAACAAGCAGAAAAATTCGGGTGTAAAGATTTTATCGGATATCTTGCAGATACTTTTGGACACAGCCAGAATGTTGTAGATATCTTAAGAGATTTTGGGATTGATAAATGTATGGTCTGGCGCGGAGTCGGAGATTTCCCTTCCGAATTCTCATGGTGCGGAATGGATACGGTTAATCTTGTAAGAGGCTATTTTCAAGATACCTTTTCTCTTAATTTACCGATAGAAAAGAAGGCAGAAATTCTAAAAAAGAATCTTGATTTGATTGCAGAGAAATCAAAAAATTGTATTCTGCTCCCAATCGGCGCTGACCATTTAGGTGTTGAGAGCGACATTGATGTTCAAATTGAGACAGTAAACGAACTTTTAAAAGATGATTATCATATTAAACTCGGCTCGCCGTTTGATTATTTTAAACGTGTTGAAAACAATTTTAAGGATTTTACCTGGGATGATGAGCTGAGAGACAATTCAAAAACATTCATCCTTCAAGGATGTTATTCTTCAAGGCTCGATTTAAAGCGGGAGAATATTGAATGCACTTATCTTCTTGATTTGGCTTCGCGTTTTGTGAAACAGCAAAAAGAGATTGGATATACAGGAGTCTTAGAATACGCGTATAAACTCCTTCTTCAAAATCAGGCTCATGACAGTATCTGCGGGTGCTCAACCGATGATGTCCATTCGGAAAACCTTATCAGGTATAAAAAAATCAAACAAATAGCAAATACGATTATTGATGAATTAAAATTTAAAAACCATTTTGAAGAAAAGAAGATTTTAAACCTTTCCAAAAAGCCGTTTTCCGGCATTGTAGAGTTTGAAACCACCGCAAAACTTGAAGGGTATGATAAAATAGCCTGCCGTAAAGGGTTTGATAAGTATCTGCTTACTGATACTCAAAGAATTCCGGTTACGGAAGATTACACAAATATATATACGTATTTAGCGGAGGTAAAAGATTTAGAGCCGGGAGAAGTTGAATATTTAATGCCGGTTGTAAGCAATACAGATTTGAAAATTACAGAGACATCTATAGAGAATTCTAATATTTGTTTAAAAGTTATAGACGGGAATTTATTAATAAACGGAATAAGAATGTCACTTGTTGATTTTGTTGACTACGGTGACAGCTACAATTCCGGCCCTAAAGCTGATGATTACGGAGTTGAACTTAAAGTTCTGAGAACGCGTATTGCGCTCAAAACATCTTCAAGAGTTTCTTTAAAGATAGATTTTGAAGGCGCGTGGGATGTTATTCCGCTTACTGTTTCATTAGATAAGCACGCTTGCTGCCTGCAGTTCAAATTTGATTGGATTAATACGCAGAAAAATCATCTTCTAACGTCCGCTTTTGAGCTTGAGCGGCCGATTAGGGAAGTCTTTTCCGAAGATATGAACTTCTTAATAAAGAGAATTTTTGACCCGGATTATGATATAAGAAAAAATTTACCCCAAACAAGAGGGCTGGAAGCTAAAACAAATACCGCCCCGATGCAGAGAGGTCTGCTGATAGATGAGGACAGCGGAAATAATCTCGGAATTGTAACCAAAGGAATTACTCAATACGAAGTATTCAAAAATAAACTTTATATCCCGCTCCTGCGTGCAACTGGAGTAATTTCTAACCCGGAAAACCCTGCCCGCACAACTCCTGCCGGTCCTCCGATTGAAGTCGAAACTTTACAGCAAATCGGAAGAAACAGGGCTGAGTTTTATATGTTTTTCGGAAACCATAATGCGTTTTATGAGGTATTAAACAAAGTTTATAATTACATTATTATTTAATAAAATATAAATCCTCAAAATCTAATCCGTGAGTAGCAAGAGAATCTATGACCGCAATAGCGTATGAATTAAAAACTGAATTATAATTCTTCAATGCAGTCTTAATTGCACTTTTATTTTCACTTTCATTAAGCAAAATCTTTTCAGATTTTATACCATCAATAACTTTTGGAATATTGGCATATGTCGCTTTACCATATTTTTTTTGTGCAACAGCTTTTACATATTTCATTTCAAAACACAAAAGTCCGACTTTAATACCAAGTTCATCATCTTTTGCACAAGCATCCCGTAAAGCTTTTGGAGTCGGATATTTAAGAACATAATCTCCTTTTCTGTCTTTAATAAAATTTCCATTTTTATCTTTTTTATACAATATATCATTTAATAAATCTTCATTCATTTGCTTATAAATATTATTCCAGTTTCCTTTTGCTTTTGGGAAAAAATCCGCCACAGTAATTTGGGTAATTTGCATAGGCCCTGCACCATTTTCTGAATTTTCATTTTTGGTAAATTTTCCATTTGTTTCTTGCCCAATAATAGAAACTAACAAAGCTGCTGGTACACCATACTCCCTTGCAACAGAAAAAATTTTTTCAGCCCAATAATTAGTATCTATATCTTTTAATGAAACACCTCTTTTTTGGGCTTCGTTATTAATCATATTATTTACATACGACATTTCTATACTACCTGCATAAGCATCTTTTATTTTAGAAGCAATTTCAGGATCAACTTCTCCTGTAGACTCTTTATGTTCTTTAACTTGTGGTGTATATTCTGATATACCATCTTGTTTTGCTACATGGTAATCTTTCTCTTGTAAAATGGCTTCTTTATATTTTGCATTAAAAATGCTGATTTCATCAAATTTATCCGTTTTTTCCAGTTTTCCATTCTGATCTTTATCACAAGATTTTGCTATCAACGCTTTTAAGCCGAACCAAGCACTATAATCTATTGAATTTGAATTAGTCATCTTACTGTTGCCGTTCCTTTCAATCTATATAACGGCATAAATATTAAAAACTTTAGGATTGTGTAACAAAAATTTACAAAAAAATTTCCCTCAATATGAGGGAAATTTTTTAAAACGGTTTTGTTTGGTTTAACTTAGCCCGAAGCTCCCTAAATCTCGCAATATCTTCCTGAGTCTTAGGAGATTCTCTAAAGAGAGCCTGCGAAGTCGGATGAACCATTCTTATTGAATCCATATGGATTTCCAAAAATTCATATCTCTTAGGAGGCTGATTAGAATTTTTTGCATAAATTTCAACATTTACTACAGCTAGAAATCTGCGGTTTGCATCATTCAAAAGTTCTGTCAATTGTCTGTTTGCTGCAACATTATTTGACACATACACAGTGCCTTTTATATCATCGTTATCTGTTAAAATTATTACCTCTACAGGTATCATATCATTGTTTGCCATTTATCAACCTCTCTTAATATATAAATTTTATAATATTTCTTCTCTTCTGTCTAGTGTCTTTTAATGTTTATGCTTTTTAACCCTTACTCCTTCTACCTCATGGACATCTTCTGTCACCATAAAAGCTTTAGGATCAAGGGAGTGTACAAGCTCTTTTAACTTCGCAATTTCAAACTTGCTCACTACACAATATGTCTGAACTTTTTCTTGTCTAGAGTAACCGCCAAGTGCTTTCATATATGTAACACTAACATCAAGCTCTTTCATGATAGCTTCACCTATTTCTCTATAACACTCAGAAAAAATTCTTACAGATTTTGCTTTATCTAAACCTTCAAGTACTGAATCTATTACTTTTGATGCTATATAATAGGTTAAAATTGAATATAACGCTCTATCCCAGCCAAATAAAAATCCTGCTCCCATATAGATGAAAAGATTAATAAACATCAATAATTCCCCAACAGAAATTATTTTGAGTTTTTTTGCAAGATTAATAGAAACCATTTCCGTTCCATCTAATGAAGCATTATTCCTTAAGATTATTCCAACACCAAGCCCTAATATTAAACCGCCAAAAACAGTTGCTAGTAATAAATCTTCAGTAGCTTGCCTTCCGTGTAAAATATTTGTAGCAACAGCAAGCATACCGGTTGCGTAAAATGTCTGGATTACAAATTTCTTTCCGAGAGTCGTAAGTGCCATTAACACAAACGGGATATTTATACAAAAAATCAGTAAACCTAAATTCCATTGGGTAATATAAGAGAGCATCATTGATATACCAACAACACCGCCGTCAATGATTTTATTCGGGAGCAGAAACATCTCCAGCCCTACTGCAAAAATAAAAGCACCAAGAGCCAGAAAGAAAGCCTTAAAAATAATCTCTCTTGCAATTTCCAACTTAGTCTTTTTTATAGGCTCTGCCTTTTTTCTTTTTGAAAAGAACATTTTTACTAATCCTTACTCTTCATTATATTAAAAAGATTTCTTTTTTCTGCCTGTTCATTTTCAGATTTTATTCCCAAAATAGCTTCCAAATCAGATTTTAATGTCATTAAATCTTCATATTTTTTCAAAATTCCATCCATACAAACAGAAACATCTCCGGTTTCTTCAGATACAACTAAACAAGCAGCGTCTGAAACTTCTGACATCCCGATTGCAGCTCTATGCCTTGTTCCGTATTTCCAGCTTAATTTTGGATCTTCTGTAAGCGGAAGCAATACACCTGCGGAATGAATTTTATTGTTTTCAATCACCATAGCTCCGTCATGAAGCGGCGTGTTAGGGTGAAAAATTGTTAGAATAAGTTCTGTAGAAATTAGAGCATCTATTCTTGTTCCAACATCAGAATAAACACCTGTTCCCATATCCTTTTGAAAAACAATCAATGCTCCTGTCTTTGTTTTTGTAAGATACTTAACAGCTTCTATAATTTCTTTTATAATATCAATTTCATCTTCATTTGGTTTATAAGGCCCATGAGTAAAAAATGTTCTTCTGATAAACCCGGGTTGTCCCAAATACCCTAAAAGCCTGCGAAGCTCCGGTTGAAATATTACAATCAAGCTTAATGCAATTAATGTAACTAATGTCTTTAGAAAAACCCCCAATATTTGGAGATTAATAAGTATAAGAATTTCACTTATTATCCAGGCAAAAACCAAAAACAATAAGCCTTTAACCAGTTTTTCCGATTGAGTATTTTTTATAAACTTTTGATAAAAAACTAGTAATATCACTACAATAAACAATACTTCAAGAATATTAACCCAATTAAGCGACCATTGGATCGGGCTTAAAACATCTTGAATTAAGGAAATTATAGCATCAGTCATTCTTTTTTAACCTATCGGGAATATCATCTTTACTAATGAGATCATCCAACGTCTCTCTATATACTATAATATCAGAATGAGAATTATTTACAAGTACCATTGCAGGCTTTTCTACTCTATTATAGTTTGATGCCATTGAGTAATTATAAGCCCCTGTATTGTATACACAGATTATATCACCAGCTTCAAGCTTAGGAAGTTCAATATTTTCAATCAAAATATCTCCGCTTTCACAATATCTTCCGGCCAAAGTAACTTTTTCCGTCTCTTTATAGTTTAATTTATTAGCAACCTCTGCAGTATATTTTGCCTGATACATACTCGGACGCGGGTTATCGGCCATTCCACCATCAACAGCAACATATCTTTTACCGCCGGGAACGACTTTTGAACTCCCTACTTTATATAAAGTCACGCCTGCTGTTGAAATAATACTTCTTCCCGGTTCTATATAAATTATAGGAATATCTATAGCATACTTATGCATAGCACTTGTAACGGCCTGAGCTAATACGGATACAGGAGGAGGATTATCCGCTTCAGTATATTTTACTCCCAAACCTCCGCCGATATTCATTTCATTCAACAGAATTCCGTGAGTATTTTTTATCCTTGCAATTTCTTTTACAAGAATTTCTATTTCATCATAGTAGCACTGTGTTTCAAAAATCTGTGAGCCTATATGCGCGTGAAGCCCGCGCAAGTTAAGATTTTTATAATCGTTTTTAATTAGATTTACAATGTCATCAATTTGTGATAAATCAAACCCGAATTTTGAATCAGTCTGGCCTGTTTTTATGTAATCATGCGTATGGCATTCAATTCCCGGAGTAATCCTTAATAAAATATCTGCTTTTTTCCCTTTTTTTGACGCAATATTATTCAATAAACCGGCTTCATAGAAATTATCAACTGAAAATCTACCAACTCCACACTCAAGAGCAAGTTCTATTTCTCTATATGACTTATTATTTCCGTTAAATAAAACTTTCTTCATATCTACACCGGCCTTATAGACAGTGTAGATTTCGCCTGCTGATACCACATCAAATCCAAAACCCTCTTCATTCAAAATTTTAATTATTGCAGATGTACAGAGAGCTTTACAGGCATACATCATTCTTATATTTTGATATTCTTTAAAAGCATTTTTGTAACTTTTAGATATACCTCTCAATGTAGCTTCATCAATCACATATAAAGGCGTATTATACTTTTCGGCTAATTCAACTAAATCACATCCGCCTATTGATAAATGATTATTATTTTCTTTTACGGTAATTGGTTTAATAGATTGATTTTCACTCATAATTTCCCTTTCTCATTGCTTATTCTAACAAAACAAGAAAGGGTTTACAAGTCAATAACGCAGAATATTTTTTGCAATCAGCTTCCAATAAACACAAAAATTTAAGAATCTTTTTTTGTTTCAATAGATTTATTGAATTCATCTACATATTTGTTAACACTATTCAGTTTTTCTTGTTTCTCTTTACTGATTAGAGGCTTTTTAATATCTTTTCTTGTAAAATTTTGAACACATTTTTGGAGTTTCTTTACACTTTTGGCTTCAAGAATATGAACTAGCCCTGTATTCTTGAACATTGTAATAATACCTTTATTTGAATCATATATACAGCACGCCGATAAATTATCACCTTTCTTTGCCCAATCTTTCGTAAGTTCTTGTACTTCTTTGTTTTTTACAAAACTATCCAGAACTTCTGTCGGCCAAATCTCAGGTTTTATAATTATCATTTTTTTAAATGACGGCTTGTTATTATTAAAATTTGTATTTATTTTATCGATACGCATATTTACTCCTTTGTCTTTAAAATTCAGTATAGACAAAAGGATTTGTATTTGCAATGGTTCCGGCTCCAGCAAACTTAGTCTGCAGGAAAGAATAATCTAACAAGGTAAGTTGTAGAACTAAATTGGGATAAGTTTCTGTCCCTTTTCTTATGTTAAAAATCTCTAATTAAAGTTGAACAAATAAAGTTTTGGGTAGACTTTATTTTAATCCTTTATTAAATTCATCAACATACTTTTTTGCACTTTCAAGTCTTTCCTGCTCTTCCTTTATAAAGGGATTTTGGAGTTTTTTTCTGGTAAAATCAGTTACTTTTTTTTGCAGATTTTGAACTCCTTCGGCTTTAATTTCACAAATACGTTCTAAATCTTTATAAATAGCAACAAGTCCTCTAATTTTATTGCATAAACAGCAAGCAATAAGATCCTTATTTTCTGCTGCGAAATCTTTTGTGAGCTCCTGCACTTCTTTATTCTTTATAAAACTGTCTAAAACTTCTGCAGGCCAAAGCTCCGGCTTTGCAATCACCATTTTTTTGAATGTTGGTGTAGTTGTACAGATTTTATCTACTTTCATACCTTCTCCTTAACTTCCTGTAAGTCCGTCTTTGCTCTTTTTGTAATTTTCTTTGAGATAATCTTTTCTCTCCTTGATTTTCATCAGAGTCTGCATATCCATTTGTTCAAGCTTTCTATGATATTCAAGTTTTTTTATTCCGTTTTCAAACCTTTGAGCCTCTTTTGCTTCTTTTTCTTTAGCTTTTTGCTGTTCTTTTGCTTGTCTGGCTTCAAATTCAACTTCCGA
>CALUVK010000036.1 GCA_944324205.1 Candidatus Gastranaerophilales bacterium
ACTTAACCTGATGTAAAATATAAAAAGTGGGGATGCATCGTTCGATGCACCCCCACACTTAAAAATATAGATATAACAAAACCGGTTTATATGGTTATTGGTTCGATTATAGGTATTGATACTGCTATGGCAAGATCTATGGGACAAAATAAAATCCCAAATGCTTTTGCTTCACCTCCGGAAGTTTATTTTAATGGTAATAAAATTTCTGAAATCCAACTTAATGGTGATGGGCAGAGAATAAGACTGCCTAAGAATTTGATAAGAAAAAACCAAGTTAATGAAATTACTATTAAAACAGGACGTAATTTAATGCAGACAGCTTATATTGATTATGATGATATTGAGTTTATGAATATCTTGATTGAGAATTAAAAATTTTTAACTTGATAAAAATTCTGTTGTTTTTATTTTAAATACTATGGAAATGTTTAAATAAACACATCCATAGTATTTTCTAATATAAGAACAGAAAGAGTTTAAGCCTGATTAAAACCAATAGGTCTTGAAGTTTTCTTATCTTTAAGAAAATCTGCTAAGGCCTTATCAAAATCTTCTTGTGTAATTTTAAAGTTCTTTTTATCTTGAGTTGAATATGTTTTATTTTCCATTTTGTTAAAAATACCTGCTCTTATAAACCCATTAGTGTGTGCTTCGTTGACAATATGCCTTATGTCTGCTCCAGTACCTTTGTATTGATGTAATTTTTTTAATATTCCATTGATATCAATATTTTCATCAAGAGGTTTTTTGCTGGTATGAATTTTGAAAGCTTCTCTTAAACCGTCCATATCTGGAACAGGAACTTCATAATGTTTACCAAATCTACCGGAGCGAAGAATAGCTTTATCTAAAGATTTATAATTGTTTGTTGCTCCTATTACAAAAACGTTATCACCTTCATTATCAATATCAGTCATTAATGTCAGAATTTGATTTACGACTTTATTGCCATATTCATCATAGCTGCTTCTGCTTCTTGCGACGGCATCAAACTCATCAAGGAAAATAATTGTAGGTTGGTTTGTTTTTGCATCTTCAAAAAGTTGTCTCCAATTTGCTTCAGATTCTCCAACCCATTTTGATTCTAAATCTAAACCGTTCAAACTAATGAAATTTGCATCAGCTTCATTTGCAAGAGCTCGGGCTATTAACGTTTTACCGGTTCCTGGTTCGCCATATAATATAAATCCGTGGTTAAGTTCGACACCTTCGTATGCATCAGGGTATTGCAGCGGATATATAATATCCTTTTTCAATGAATCTTTAAGTTCATGCATTCCTCCAACTTGTGCAAAAGTAATGGGAGTTGAGGTTTTATGAGTTTTTTGCATAAGTGATGATAAGGTTTTTTTATTTATTTTTTCTATTTGAGGCTCTACTTCTTTATGAAAATCAAAAGCTCTGGCAAAGTTCTTGCGAAACATACTTAAATCTGTTTTTGATTTTTCCTTAATCTTAAGAAGTTGTCCATTAACATCTATAATGTCATCATTAATTACATAAAAACTTTCCTCAGGTTTCATGCTATAAGTTTTATTATCGCTAATTAGTGTAATATTAGTATCATTAAGATTTACAACTTCTGTATCTCCTTGCATGTTCTTAATAAAACCTAAATTACCGTTGAGTTCATCGTCTGCAATAAAAAATCCCCGTTTAATTGCATTTTTAACTACACCTGAGCTTTGGTACATTTTCTTTGCGCTTTCTCCAAGATTTTTGCCTATAAGAATTAAATCTCCGAGTTTAAAGTTTTGAAACAATGAAGCTAATCTGTCTTCTAATGGAATTTGCTTGATAATTTCACCAATTGACATGGGGACGCCTTTAAAATTAACCGGATAATAATATGCCGGCATATTTATATGCGAAGTATTTGTAGTTTTTGAACTAGGCTGTTGCTGTACTTTTGATTTTGAAATATGATGGCCTGGGTAAATTCTTGTATTAACCGGATTAATTCTCATGTTTTTTCCTCCCCTAAAATGTATAAAAACTGGCTTGTAAATCTTTTTCTTTTGAACTTACAAGCCTAAAAATATGTGTGTATTTGTTAATATTCTAATCCTGTAAATTCACATTAAATTTCCATAGCTTAATCATCGAAGACATAATTATATGTTTTCGGATGACAGACTTATTAATATGTAAATTAAGATTAGACAATAATTTATTTCCTATCAATTGTAGTTATTACACTATATATTATGTTTTAAAATCTGTCAATAGCCATACTTAATATAACTTAATGTATAGAGAATGGTGAACAATTTTGTATTTTGTATGCAAGCCATAAAAACTGGTTTTTTAATCCTCTTTGTGATAGAATTTAAACGCACAAAAGAAGGAGATTTATAAATGGCACAAAGAATAGGTGTTGATGTTGGCGGAACCAATGTCAAAATCGCTTTAGTAAGCGACAAGGGTAAAATTATTTACTCAAATTCAATTCCAACCCGTGCTGAAATGGGTTATGAATATACGATTAACAGTATGAAAGATGCTATTAGGGATTTATTGAAAGAAACAAAACTTAAAGCTTCTGATGTAGAGGCAATAGGTTTCGGTTTCCCTGGGCAAATTGACTGTAAAAAAGGTATTGTAAGGTTAGCACCTAATATTCCTGGCTGGGTTGATGTACCGATTGCAAATATTATGGAAAAAGAATTTGGAATTCAAACACGAGTTGATAATGATGTAAGAACTGCAACGTTAGGAGAATTAAACTATGGTGCGGGCGTAGGTTGTGAAAACCTTGTTTGTATTACAGTTGGTACAGGTATTGGTTCAGGACTTGTTTTAAACGGAAAACTTGTGCGCGGAGCAAATAATGCTGCCGGTGAAATTGGGCATATTAAATTAAATATGGAAGGCGGCCCGCTTTGCGGATGCGGAGATAGAGGTTGTTTAGAGGCATACGCATCAGGCCCGAGTATTGTTGCTATGGCTGAAGAATACATAAGAGGCGGTAAATCTACAAAATATAGGGAACTTGCTAACCCTGATATTACACCTTATATTGTGGCAGTTGCCGCAAAGGAAGGCGACCCTGTTGCAAGACAGATTTTTAGAATAATGGGTGAATATATAGGAATGGGCTTAACAAGTGTTGTTAACCTTTTGAACCCTGAAAAAATTATTATCGGAGGCGGTGTTGCTGATGCAGGCGATATTCTTCTTAATCCAATAAGAGAAACTATTGCAAAACGCGCTATGACAATACAAAGAGAGGTAGAAGTTGTTCCTGCTCAATTGGGAAATACTGCCGGAGTAATAGGTGCAAGTTTGTTGATTAAATCTTAATAGAAAAATTTAACAAATATTGTAAATATAGAAAAATCTCAAAAATTTTTATATTTTTGAGATTTTTCTATATTAAGTTTTAAAGATATCAAGTTGAGTCTTTTGCTTGACACGTGTTGTTATACAGTATAAAATTTGTATGGCAAGAGATTTAGCCCTGGTTTCAGGTTATTTTGCATAAAGATGGGAGGAGAGAAAAAATGAAAGTTCTGTTAGTTAATGGAAGTTCTCATAAAAATGGTTGTACCTACACTGCATTAAGTGAAGTTGCAAAAACTTTAAATCAGGAGGGAATTGATACTGATATATTTCAGCTTGGAAATCCGGAAATCAGGGATTGCTGCGGTTGTAATGCCTGCAAAACGACAGGGGAATGCGTATTTAATGATATGGTTAATGATTTTATCAATAAAGCAAAAGAATTTGACGGCTTTGTGTTTGGAACTCCCGTATATTATGCGCACCCTTCAGGGAGGCTGCTTTCTCTTTTAGACAGAGCTTTTTATGCCGGAGGATATGCGTTTCAATACAAACCCGGAGCCGCAATCGCTTCTGCAAGACGCGCAGGCACAACAGCGAGTTTTGATGTTTTAAATAAATACTTCACAATCGCAAATATGCCTGTTGTTTCTTCTAATTACTGGAATAATGTCCACGGTAAAGCAGCTGATGATGTTATTGATGATCAGGAAGGCTTGCAGACTATGAGAAACCTTGCAAGAAATATGGCATGGCTGCTTAAATGTATAGAAGTAGGTCACAGAAGCGGAATAAAAATTCCTAAACAGGAAGAGCGGATTTATACAAATTTTATAAGGTAGATTTTTATGAGAGATGAACTTTTAGCATTGATTGAAAAAAACAGCCGAATGGGCTTGGATGAGTTGGCGGTTCTTTTGGGGGTAAATGAAACAGAAGTCGCAGAAGAGCTTGTTAAACTTGAACAGGAAGGGATTATTTGCGGATATCATACGCTTATTAACTGGGATAAAACTTCTATTGAAAAAGTTACTGCGCTTATAGAAGTTAAGGTTACACCGCAGAGAGGACAAGGATTTGACAGGATTGCGGAGAGAATTTACAATTATCCGGAGGTTAAGTCGGTTTATCTGATTTCCGGCGGTTATGACCTTCTGGTGACTTTAGAAGAAAAGACTTTAAAAGAAATTGCAAGTTTTGTCTCTGATAAACTATCTACTCTGGACAGCGTCTTAAGTACAGCAACACATTTTATCCTAAAAAAATACAAAGACCACGGAACTGTTTTTGATAAAAAGAGGGAAGACGAGAGGGAGATAATAACACCATGACAAAGCCTCTTTCAGAAGCGGTAGAGAGTTTGAAACCATCAGGCATCAGAAAATTCTTTGATTTAGTAAGCGAGATGAAAGATGCTATTTCGCTCGGAGTCGGCGAGCCTGATTTTGATACTCCGTGGCATATCAGAGACGAGGGTATTTTTGCGCTTGAGAAAGGCAAGACTTTTTACACATCAAACGCCGGATTAAAAGAGTTAAGAGAAGAGATTTGCAATTATCTGAAAAGAAGGCAGGGAATAACATATAATCCGGCAAAAGAAGTTCTTGTAACAGTGGGCGGCTCAGAAGCCATTGATATAGGGCTTAGGGCTCTGGTTAATCCGGGAGATGAAGTTATTATCCCGCAGCCATCTTATGTTTCTTATGAACCTTGCGCCGTATTAGCAGGAGCGAAGCCTGTTATTATAGACTTAAAGGCTGAAAATGAATTCCGATTGACGGCAGACGAGCTTAAAGCTGTAATTAGCGATAAAACAAAAGTTTTAATACTTCCATTTCCTAACAATCCGACAGGTGCTATTATGGAGCGCAAAGATTTGGAAGATATTGCAAAAATTATCATAGAAAACGATATTTATGTTATGTCTGATGAGATTTATGCGGAATTAACTTATAAGGGGGAACACGTATCTATAGCATCGCTGGATGGTATGAAAGAGCGGACAATTCTTATTAATGGTTTTTCAAAGGCTTATGCAATGACCGGGTGGCGTCTGGGTTATGCTTGTGCACCAGAAAATATTATTAAACAGATGACAAAAATCCACCAGTTTGCAATTATGTGTGCTCCGACAACAAGTCAGTATGCAGCAGTTGAAGCTCTTAAAAACGGGGATGATGACGTAAAGATGATGAAAACAGCTTACAACCAGCGCAGAAGGTTTTTGATAAACGCGTTTAAAGAAATGAATTTAGAGTGTTTTGAACCTTTTGGGGCATTCTATGTTTTTCCTTGTATAAAAGAATTTAAAATGACGAGCGAAGAGTTTGCAACAAGATTTCTTGAGGAAGAAAAAGTTGCTGTTGTTCCCGGTAATGCATTTGGGGCAAGCGGAGAAGGATTTGTAAGAATATCTTACGCATATTCTTTAGAGAATTTAAAACTAGCAATAGAAAGATTAAAATGTTTTATTGGAAAACTTCGAAGCCGCTAATTGACTGTTAAAGTTGCCAATTGGTAAATTATTCTTCGTGTAAACTTTTAACATTTAGTAGTTTAGCAAACTGGTATTGTCTAACGTTAACTTATAATTTTATAATTATTTGACTAAATTAACAATTCGTAATAAAAATAATGCATATAAGCAATTTTTGAGACTTTAAAAACTTTATAATAATATGTAAGATAAAAGTAAGTAAGTAAGGAGTAATAATGACAAAGATTGCGGTAAATTTACCTGTTAATAATTCAGTATTACAAAATCAGGGAAATGTGTCAAATCATAGTCATATAACGCCTCAATCTTCCAAAATTAGTCTTGATGAATATTTCAGACGTGAAAAACGTAAAAATAACGGTTTAATAGAAAAATTTTATAATAAAATTAAAAATCTTACAGGTTTAGGAGTTGGCTCTAAAAAAGTCGAAAAAGTCGTTGCTGATGCCAAAACAGGCAAAGCCAGCCCAAAAGAAGTTTTAGATATAACGCATAAATATCATACATCGCAGGAAAATTCAGCACAGTTATTTGGTGATGCAGCATCTGTAACAGCCGGTGGTATTACTTATTTTGTACTTAGGCGTAAAATAAAAATGCTTAATTCTGCTGCTGTTCTTAATAAAAGTATAACTAAATTAACTGAAAAAATTGGTATTCCTAATAAGTTATCGGAAACATTTATAAATTTAGGCAAGTCTAATAAAAAACTTATGGGATTGGTATTAGGTACATCTGCCCTAATTGCAGGAAGTACAAAATTTTGGCTCTTAAAATTTAATAGAGCCGGTTCTAAAGAATTTATAGTCGACGAAAATTTATATGGTAAAAAGAAAACAAGAAACTCTTATCAGAAATATCTTGCAAAGCAAGAAAAGAAAAAATTGAAAAAGGAACGAATAAAAACTAATTTCAAAAATTTTGCATCCGGCATGATTAACGGGTTGATGTTCCCGGCTTTTGCACTTGGCGGTATAATTGGCGCTCCTCTTTATCTTGTTGGAAACAGTTTGAACAGATATTTTGTTGCTAATAAAACAGACAAAAAGAAATCTTTTGGCGGTTATATTGATAATCTAAAAACCGATGGAGTTATAATTGGTGCGGCAACAGCCGCTGCTGCCGTACCTTTAGTCAAAAAAGGTAATTTTATAAAAGTTTTTGATGAAAACTTAAAGAAAGCAACAGATAAATTAGAAAAAGCAACTCTAAAAACTCCCGATTATGCTGGAAAATCAAGTTATGAAAATCTGCAGGATATACTATTTAGTAATAAAACAATTGATGATGTTATTTATGATTCCAAAATTTCAATTGAAGATAAGATAAAGAAATTAACCGATGAAAACATTTTTGCGGTCAAATTTAAACAAATATCAAACGATAGAACTGAATTAACAAAAGCCCTTAGAGAAAATTGTCCGCCAAGCAGGACTTTAGACGAGGCTAAACAATATATTACAAACGCTTTGGGCAGCGGATATGAAATCAAAAAACTTTTAGGTGTCGGAACAGTTGCTGAAACTTATCTTGCAAAAAGTCCTGATGGAAAGGAAGTTTGTATAAAGATTATCAAAAATGGTATTGATGAAAACAAAATACTTAAAGACAAAGAAAAATTTATCAACATGGTTAAAAATTCAAAAGATTATACTGAAGACGAAAAGGACTTTTTATTGAAAAATATTGAAGATTTAGCAAGCGGTATTTCTAAAGAAATTGACCTTAAAAATGAACTAGAAGCTGCAAATAAGCTTGTACCTTATACCAAAATAGCTAATGTCGTAAAACCAATTGAGGTCAAAAACGGAGTTTATGTCATGGAAAAAGCGCATGGTATAAGTCTTGAATCTCTGGTAGAACTTAATTCTGCAAAACTATACAAAGAGGCTTTGCAAGAAAATAAAAAGTCACATGTATTTTTGAAACCCGCAAGTAACTCAAAACTCGGTCAGCTTCTCATAGGTAAAAAGACAAAAGAAGAACAAATTAAAGCTATAAACCAATATATTAAGCGTATAGAGGCAAGGACGCCGGAATTTGGTGATATAAGCTTGAGCAAAAAAGATATTGATAATTTGATTAATGAATATATGAAGGTTTTGACAGAACAATTTGTTAAGGTTGAAAAGAACGGAAAAGCAATACATGCTGATATTCATCCGGGTAATATATTTATTGATATTAATGCTCTTAAAAAGAAAAATAAAAACAAAATATTTACACTCATTGATACAGGGAATGTTGTAGAACAAAATCTGGAGCAATCACTTAGAGCAGTTAATTTAACTTCTTATACCAAAAGAGCTAACGTTAAGGATTTAACGGATTATCTTCTTGAGGGAGCAAAACTTCCTCAAGGTATGACAAAGGAAGAAGCAACTAAAAAAATTTCAGAGGAGTTGAAAAAAAGTTTCTTTGATACAGAAACAAAACTTAATACGGTGACAAATGACAGTATTCTGACTCTCGGTTCTAACATAATGAGAAAATATAATATTATTCCTGGTGATACGCAGATGAATTTAAATAAAGCGAAACAATCAGCAAGTAACTCTCTTAACCATTTATTAGAATCATTGTTACGGATAAGATTAAAAGACGTTGATGGTGTAATGAGCGGCATGTCATCTTTAAGTAAAATCACAGCAGATATAACTCTTGCAAAAAGAAAGTTTAACGCTATGATAGCCAAGCAAGAAAAAGATAATTTAAAAATTCTTCCTCTGCAGGAAAAAATTAAGCAGAAGAATAATCCGAATAACCTCCCTAAAAACAGTGAAGATTATTTGATCTATAAGTTAAAGCAATTAATTTTAGATGTATAGTTATAAAAAAAAAGAAATAGTTTATATATTTCTGTAAACAATTTTTATAGTTGAAAAAAATAAAGTTTTATAATAGTATTTTTCTATAATTTAATAATAAATGTTTTCTAGGGTTCCGCAGATTTATGCTGGTCTGGACCGAGAGAAAATTCACAATATGTGAACACGGAAGGATAAAAACCTGGGAGGATAATATATCTCCCGGGTTTTTGTATACAGGAAGAAAGGAGAAATTATGCATTGGATTTATTTATTCATTGCCGGAATGTTTGAAATCAGCTGGGCTGTAGGACTTAAGTTTACGCATGGATTTACTCACATTATTCCGTCAATACTTACAGTAATAGGAATGATTGCCAGCTTTTATTTTCTTGCACTTGCACTAAAACATCTTCCTTTAGGTACTGCATACGCAATTTGGACAGGTATTGGAACTATAGGTACGGTAGTATTTGGGATTATACTATTTAAGGAGCCTGTTACTGTAATGAGGCTGGTTTGCATTGCATTAATTATAAGCGGCATTACAGGTTTAAAGTTATTAACACATTAAGACAAAATAAAATATCAATTGAAATCCTGATAAATTTAAACTAAAATATATGTATGAAAAGAATAGCTGTAGTATTTATTTTATTGGTTTTATTAGGTTTGCCTGCACTATCGGAGGAATTTGATATCAAAGATGTTAAGGGCCTTAAAAAGGTAAATAGCGAGATTACCCAAACAGGAGATGTCAAAGAAACCTATAAGTTGCAAGGTCAGATTGAATATGACGATAATCCGGTTGAGACAATTTATCTTGATGATGATATCGATAAGCCGCAGATTAATATTCCAAAACGAACGCTTGCTTTGCCGGTAAGCTTTTTGGATATAAAAACAAATACAGACAGCCCGAGAAGCGCTCTTGCAAGAGCTTCTGTAAGCAGAAACAATCTAAAAGACATACTTCCGCTAAGCGGCAACCTCTCAGAGCAATTTCGCGGTATAACATACGGAACCCTCTGGGGTGAAGAACTCTCTCTTTCGCAGATGGAATCTTCAACTGGAGTTTTTTTGAGGTATGATGCCCCAAAATTTTTTTCTCTTGATACAACATTTAAACAATCCGCATCTCAGGATATCGGTACTAATTACGGAACTGTCAGGGTTACTCCGGAATGGCACATTACAGATAAGTTAACTTTAAAAGATTCATTCACCAATTATGTTGCAGCGCCTAAAAATAAGAATGAAATAACTATTGTGTACACTCCTGCATTAAAAAAATATGCGGAATCTTTAAAATTTGAACTCGGTGTTGCTCAGTCTTATTACACAAATGGAAGACAAAGTTCTGCTGTTAGTTTTTCAACAGGTTTTAAGTTGTAATTAGGGAAAAATTTTTATATAATTAGCATATGATGACAGATTATAGACGCAATGAAAGAAGACCAAAAAAAGTTGTAAATAAAGTTCGTGCTAAAAACGAAAAAAAATCTGCAGAAAAAATGGCTAAATCGTCAACATCAAACGGATTTTATTATTCTTTTTTAACTGTAATTTTAATGCTTTGTTTAGTTCAAATAACTGTTAGTGCAGTTTTAAATATATCAAAAATAGTTTCGTATAAAGCAAAAATTATACAAATTACAAAAACACGCGATGCAGCACAGGCATTAAATGAACAATTACAGGATAATATTAAAAATTTCTCTAACATTACAGGGCTTGAAGCTATTGCAAGAAATAATCTTAAAATGTCCGGCGAAGATGAAGTTTTGGTTATAATTAATACTCCAAAAGAAGAAGAGAAAGAAGAAAATGATAAAATAAAAATAATCGGATTGCGCAAACATGATTAAAGAGTTATTACAAGAAGGCTTTGCATTAAAACGCAAAGGATATTATAAACACGCAATAGAAGTTTTTTATAAGGCATTAGAGAAGGATAATTCAAGTACTGAACTGCTTTTGGAAATTGCAGATTTGTATTATCTTATGCATAATGAAGAAAAAGCGCTCAGTTATATTGAACTAATATTAAACAAAGAGCCGGAACATATTGCTTCTCTCAAACTTTTAAAACAGATATTTGTTGATAAAAATGCCTGGGCAGAGGCAGAACAAACTGCAAAAAATATTTACTGCATATCACATAATATTAATGATTTGATAGAGATTTTTAAACTTTTAAATAAACAAGGAAAATATGATGAGATTTTTGAATATAATGTCGATACTCCAAATGAAATAATTTATTTAGAACAAGCTCAAGCAAAATTTAATCAAAAAGATTTTGATGCATCAGAAGTTCTTCTGAATAAAGCTATAAAACTAAATCCAAATTTTCAAAAAGCTCTTTTACTTTTGGGCAAAATCTTTTATGCACAAAATAAAAAAGATTGTTGTGTCCAAATTATGCAAAAACTTATTCCAGATGAAAAAAATGCAGAGTTATTAAATTTTACAGGTCTAATAAATACTTATTTAGAAAAATATAAAGAAGCCAAAAAAAATTTTTTAGATGCTATAAAGTTGGATAACTATTGTCCTATATATTATTTTAATCTGGCAAATGTTTATTTAAAACAAGGAAACAATTTATCTGCAAAAAAATATTATAATCTTGCAATTTCATTGGAGCCAGAGAATCCAAATTATCATTTTGCATTAGCTAACTTATATTATTCAGAAGGACATTATAAAAAAGCACTGGAAGAATTAGATGACAAACTTTTTGAAGCACAAATTTTAAAAGTTATTATTCTTTATAACACAGGATATCTGGCACTGGCGAAAAAAGAACTGGATGTTTTACTAAAAGAACATACTGATAATAAAATTATTCAAGAATACAAAATATTAATATATAAAGAATTAGGGCTTAATTAAAAAACGGTGTATTACTGCATCTTTCAAAGATTTGTATTAATCTTTCTTTGTTATATAAATGCCAGAATCCTAATAATGTTTCAAAAGCTGTTGCCTGTCTATATTGTTTTTGAATATTGCGTCTTGCTACGGGGATTGGCAAATTTCTGGCCCGCCTGACTAATTCTAATTCCTCTTCCGTTAAAATGGGAATAATTAATTCCAACATATCATTCTGGAAAAAAGCATTAACCCTTTCTGTAGTAATATTATGTAATTTTTTTATATTTGTTGTTTTCTGAATCGTATATTCTCTAACAAAGAGTTCCCATACGGCATCCCCTAAGTGTGCTAAATTTCTGAGTGCGATACAATTTTCATTCATAGTATGAATTTTAACATAAAGTAGAATAAATTTAATATAACATTGTTTTAATTTTATCTTAACCCCTTTACAAAAAAAATTTATTTGATAGTATAAAAAATATAAGTCAGATGAGATTTAAGTAATCCTCAGTAGCTCAATGGCGGAGCAACCGGCTGTTAACCGGTAGGTTGTTGGTTCGAGTCCAACCTGGGGAGTTTTTTATTGCAAAACAAAAGCCGGCTTTATGCCGGTTTTTTGTTTTTAAGAACATGTTTTAGGT
>CALUVK010000037.1 GCA_944324205.1 Candidatus Gastranaerophilales bacterium
GCATCATGTAAATCTTTTAACCATTTGATATTTTTTACCCCAGTTCGAATCTTGGACGGTTCAGGGAGTTTTTTATTGCAAAACGAAACCCGGCTTTTGCCGGGTTTTGTTTTGCTTATTAAGTTTGGTGTTTGAGAACTAACCAGCCCGTAGGGCTCTTGGTGAAGAGTCCAGCGCGAGCGAGCTGAGGCTGGAGCACTTTTGCGATTGTGTTGTAAACACATTAGCAAAACGCGGAATGCCGTTAAACGCGAGCGAGCAAGACAACCTTGGGAGTTTTTATTGCAATATAAAAAGTAAAACTGGTTCGGAGAAAAAAGAGGGAGGCAGATAGTATAAACACTTCGCGTGTAAAATCTACTGATGCCTCCCGACAAAATTCTACTTTTAACCAGTAGTTCCACATCAGAGGGCGACGAGTAGTAATAATTAAATTTAGTAATATTAACTTTTGTCGCCCGACAATGTGTTTTTTCCTTTTTGGTTACTCTTTGGGGTAAATAAAAAGGGAATGTATAAAAGAGGGAGGCAGGTAGTATAAACACTTCACGTGAAAATCCACCAATGCCTCCCGACAAAATATCTACGTGCGTAGTATTGCTCCTGTGAAATCAAAGATTTCTACGTCGCAATCGTTAAGTTTCGCCCTCAGTTCACCGGCTCACCGCCGCTGAATTCGGGCTTTACTCCGGCTGCCGCATTCTACATCATGCCGCCCATACCGCCCATGCCGGCCATTTGTGACATATCCGGAGCTTTAGTTTCTTCCGGAACATCAACAACAGCAGCTTGAGTTGTAAGAAGCATAGAGCCAACAGAAGCTGCGTTTTCTAATGCACTTCTTGTGACCTTAGCCGGGTCAACGATACCAGCTGCGAACATATCTGTGTATCTGTCAAGTAATGCATCATAACCGTATGCGTCTTTTTCAGCTCTTACATTTTCTACAACAACATCAGATTTAGCACCTGAATTGAATGCGATTGCTCTTAGAGGTACATCTAATGCTGTCATAAGAATTTTGTAACCGCTCTTTTCATCGTCTGATTCAAAAGCGATTGTATTAAGTTTTGACTCAAGCTCTTGCTGAACTCTGATAAGTGCAACACCGCCTCCGGGAACGATACCTTCTTCATTAGCAGCTCTTGTAGCGTTAAGAGCGTCTTCAATTCTCAATTTTCTTTCTTTAAGTTCGATTTCAGTAGCAGCACCTACTTCTATAACTGCAACACCGCCAGAGAGTTTTGCCATACGTTCTTGAAGCTTTTCTTTATCGTATTCGCTATCTGATGCTTCGATTTGTTTTTTGATAAGTCTTACACGTTCAGCTACAGCTTCTTTAGTTTCGTTGCCGACAACAATTGTTGTTTCGTCTTTTGTTACGGTAACTCGTTTAGCAAGCCCCATCATATCGGTTGTAATATTTTCTAATTTAATACCAAGTTCTTCAGTGAACATTTGTCCGCCAGTTAAGATAGCGATATCTTCAAGCATAGCTTTTCTTCTGTCACCAAAACCGGGAGCTTTAACAGCAACTGCTCTTAAAACTTTTCTCATAGTGTTAACAACTAAAGTTGCAAGAGCTTCGCCTTCAACATCTTCTGCGATTAACAATAAAGCTCTGCCGTCACGAGCAACCTGTTCAAGAACCGGAACAAGGTCAGAGATGATGTTTATTTTCTTATTTACACAAAGAACATAAGCATCTTCTAAAACGCATTCCATTCTTTCAGGGTCAGTAACGAAGTAAGGTGAAATGTAGCCTTTATCAAACTGCATACCTTCAACAACCTTGAGGTTAGTACCGAAAGATTTGCTTTCTTCAACAGTAATAACGCCGTCGTGTCCGACTTTTTCCATAGCTTCTGCAATCAATTCCCCGATTTCGGAATTATTACCGGCAGAAATTCCTGCAACTTGAGCGATTTCTTCTTTAGTGTTGACAGGTCTTGAAAGATCTTTAATCTTGTTGATAGAAATTTCAACAGCCTTATCAATACCGCGTTTCATAGACATCGGATTAGCACCTGCAGTAAGGTTCTTCAAACCTTCTCTGACAATTGCTTGCGCAAGAACAGAAGCCGTTGTAGTACCGTCACCTGCTACATCGTTAGTTTTAGATGAAACTTCTTTAAGAAGCTGTGCGCCTGCGTTTTCAAGATTATCTTGAAGCTCGATTTCTTTTGCTATAGTAACACCGTCGTTAACTATTTGCGGTGCGCCGAATTTCTTTTGCAGAATAACGTTTCTGCCTTTTGGCCCTAAAGTAACCTTAACAGCATCAGCTACCGCATCAATACCTTTTAGAAGCGATTTTCTTGCTTCTTCTTCAAAAACTATTTTTTTTGCCATTTTTTATGTCTCCTTTTTAAATTTTATACTTTTTTCGTGACTCGTGAATAGTGATTCGTGAATCGTGGTTATACAATTTTAAGATTAAGCATTGTTTGTTTCTTGTCATTTTGTGACTTATGAGCCGTGAATTATGATTTTAATAATTTATACAATCAGCTTTCTGTTTTAAATGTCGTTTTAGCCCTGATAGCATTTGACCAATTGTTTGAATTTGATCTATTAATTTTTGAGGTTCAATATAACCTAATTGCTGTGATATTATCAATTGGGTTTCAAGTTCTGCGAGAGAACCACTTGCAATATCCAAAAATCTCAAGGCTTCCTTATCAGATGTTCTGGCGCAACCTTCTGCGATATTTGAAGGAATTGAAACAGCGGCTCTGCGCATCTGATTAACTATTCCAAACTTTTCTTCATTCGGAAAACAATTTGTTTCTGAATAAACATCAGTAACAAGTGCTATAGATTTCTTCCAAACATCTAAGTCTTTATGATTCATAAAACCTCTAAAACCACGATTCACGACTCACAAGTCACTAACCACGCTTATTCAACAATAGCTAGAGCGTCTTTTATAGAAAGAATTTTATACTCAACTCCATCCATCTTAATATCAGTACCGGCATATTTAGCGTAAAGAATAATATCACCGACTTTAACGTCCATTGGTTCTCTTTCTCCGTTGTCGCCTACTTTACCTTCGCCTACAGCTACTACTTCACCTTTTTGAGGTTTTTCTTTAGCACTGTCCGGAATAAAAATTCCGCCTGATGTTTGTTCTGTATCTTCAATAACTTTGATAACAATTCTGTCTTGTAATGGTTTTAATGCCATAATAAAATCCTCCTATCTTCTACAATTATATTTATACCCTGAAATTTAAAAATAATTAAAAAAGTTAAGGAAAAATTAATGATTTAGAATCCTAATAAACAAAATCTTTTTATTAATAAATATTTTGTACTATAATTTTTATTATGGAAAAAGATTTAAATGTAATAATAATAGGCGGTGGAGCTTGTGGTGCAAGTGCGGCTGCAAGAATCAGAAGGCTGAATGAAAAAGCAAAAATTACAATCTTAGAAAAAACTGATGAAATTTCTATTGCAAACTGCGGACTTCCCTATTATACTTCAGATATTATCGTGAGTAGAGATATGATGTTTGTATCTTCTCCTGTGAAATTTAAAAATTGGTTTAATATTGATGTAAGATTAAACAGTGAAGTCGTTAATATCAATACAGTTGCTAAAATTGTAACTTTAAAAAGCGGAGAAGAACTTTCATACGACAAACTTGTTATCGCCCAGGGGGCAAAACCTATTATACCTGATTTTCCTAACATGCCTCAAGATAAAATATTTACTGTAAGAACTCTTCTGGATGCCGATAAAATAAAAAAGTTTATTAAAACTAATAATGTACAGCGTGCAGTTGTAATCGGCGGTGGTTTTATCGGAATTGAAATGGCAGAAAATTTCGTAGAAATGGGACTTAATACAATTTTGATTGAAGCCCAAAATCAGATTCTTTCATCTGTTGACTATGAAGCAGCAGCCTTTGTGCAGAATGAACTGCGTGATAATGGAGTCGAACTTATTTTATCAGATGGAGTAAAAGAATTTCAGGGGAACAGAATTATTTTGAATTCTTTAAAAGAAATAGAATTTGATATTGTAATAATGGCTATTGGTGTGCGTCCGGAGCTAGAACTAGCAAAATTAGCAGGGCTTAAAACAGAAAGAGGTATTATTGTAAATGAAAAAATGGAAACTTCTGTTCCGGATATATATGCAGGTGGTGATGGAATAGAAGTAAAAGATTTCGTGACTGAAGAAAATACTATAATACCGCTTGCAGGACCTGCAAATAGACAAGGTAGAATTATAGCAGATAATATTTGCGGGATTCAATCTACATACAAAAATTCCCAAGGGACATCTGTTCTTAAAGTTTTTCGTTTAACAGCTGCCAGTGTTGGAAATAATGAAAAGCAATTAAAATCAAAAAATATAAATTACTGGAAAACAATTATTTTCGGTCGTGACCATGCCGGATATTATCCGAATTCTGTTCAAATTATGTTCAAACTCCTTTTTACCCCGGAAGGTAAAATTCTCGGTGCGCAAGCAGTAGGAGAAAATGGCGTTGAAAAAAGAATTGATGTTATTTCTTCGATTATGCGTAACAGAGGCGGAATAGAAGAACTTTTGGACAGTGAACTATGCTATGCACCACCATACTCATCAGCCAAAGATCCGATAAATATTTTAGGAATGAATGCAGATAATATTTTGCGCGGATTTCTGAAACCGGCTTTTTATGAAGATATTGAAGAGAGCTATTTAATAGATGTAAGACCGAAAGAAGCATTTGAATCAAGTACAATAAAAGGGGCGGTTAATATTCCTATAAGTGAAATAAGAACCAGATTAAAAGAATTTCCACGTGATAAAAAAATTGTTTTATTTTGTAATACAGGACATACGAGTTATATAGCTGCTAGAATTCTTGACCAATACGGATTTAATAACGTATATTCTCTCATGGGCGGAATAATCCTTTATAAAACAATTATTAAAAATATAGAAAATGAAAAGAAAGTTTTTTCAAAGTTTTAGTAATTATAAATAAAAGTAATAACCGCTTTCTGAAATTCTGTCCAATCAGTATTATTACTAAAAAACTCTGTAACAAAAAACAAAATTATAGCAAAATAATCTTTTAATTGTATAATTAGTTTATAAACACAGGGAGAATATAATGCAAGAAGTTATTGAAAAAAAATCAATAAAGAATATAGATTTTAATTGCGATTTAGCACAGGCATATGGTATATACAAAAACATTCAAGAATATGAACTTTTAGACTATGTAAGTTCTGTTAATGTTTCATGCGGATTTCATGCAGGCGATCCGGTTACAATAAAAGAAGCAATGTTAAAAGCAAAAGAAAAGAATGTTGCAATTGGTGCTCATATCGGATTTAATGATATTCAAGGTTTTGGTTACAGACATGTGGAGCTTAAAGGGGATGAGTTAGAAGCTCTGGTAATTTATCAAGTCGGGGCTATTATGTCTTTTGCTAAGGCTTATGGGCTTAGTATTGAACACGTAAGACCGCATGGTGCAATGTACAAATTGGCGGGAGAAGATTTTACTTTTTCTGCAAATATTGCACGCGCAATAAAAAAATGCTCGGAATGGCTTGTATATTATGCTCCGGCAGGTGATATAACCGCAAAAGTTGGGGATTTTATTAATATTCAAACAGCTCAGGAAATTTCTTTAGAAAAAACATATAATCCTGATTTAACAATTGATTATTCAATCCCTGATAATACTAATAATTATGATTTAATAAAACGTTTACAACACTTATTACATACTTCTCAAATCCGGAATAACTTGGGTGGGATGAGCTATGTTGAGGTAAACACAATTCATTTTTCTAATAAATATAAAAATTCTTTAGAATTAATTCAACAAGCAAACGAGTATATTAGTCCTGCTCCGATTAATTATATTAATGCTAAATCTTCAGGATGGGTGGATTAAATATGGCATTTAATTTTAAAAATAATGTAAGAGTAACAAAAGATGTTGGCTGGTTAATTCCTGGTCTGGAAGTTAAAAGATGGTTTTTTCTTATATTTTTAGGTTCCATAATGATAGTTTTAGGTTTTATGGTACTTGCAAATGTCAGACCTATATATTTGACGTTGGAATTAATAAGAAAAGCGGCTTTAATATTGCCATCTAATTTTCTCGCGGCAGTTTTTATCTTTGTAGGTTCTGTTATATTTTTTAAAGGCTGGCAAAAAACAACACTTTCAATTATGGATATGGATTCTAAAAAAGGAAATAATTCCATATTAGAAAAATTATACAGAAGAAGAAAACTTAATAAAGGGGCAAAAATTGTCGCAATAGGCGGTGGTACCGGTTTGTCTATGCTTCTTCGCGGTATAAAAAAATATACTAACAATATTACTGCTATTGTAACCGTTGGTGATGACGGAGGCAGTTCCGGCAGACTAAGAGAAGAACTGGGAATTCTTCCTCCTGGTGATATAAGAAATTGTATTGCTGCTTTAGCTGATGACGAAGATTTGATTACTGAATTATTTCAATATCGTTTCAAAACGGGGGAAGGATTAGAAGGACATAGTTTCGGAAACTTATTCCTTACGGCCTTATGCGCTATTACCGGTGATATGGTAAGAGCTGTTAAAGAATCTTCTAATGTTTTAAATATCCGTGGAGTAGTTCTTCCAGCAACATTAGATGATATGAAACTAGCTGCGGTTTTTGAAGACGGCCGAATTGTTCATGGAGAGTCCAATATTCCTGAAGTTCACGGAAAAGTAAAGCGGCTGTTTACGGAACCGGAACATTGTCATGCTCTTCCGGAAGCGATTACAGCAATCAAAGAAGCAGATTTAATTATACTAGGGCCAGGGAGTTTATACACAAGTGTTATACCGAATCTTTTAGTAGATGGTATTGTTGATGCTATAGAAAAATCACATGCAAAGAAGATCTACGTATGCAATATAATGACACAACCCGGTGAAACAGATAATTATTCGGTAGCAAGTCATGTTAATGCTCTTATTACACATGCAAACGGCAAAAAGATTCTAAATGCAGTGCTTGTAAATGACAGTTTGCCTGATAATATTTCCGAAGGATATGCAAAGAGTGGTTCAATTCCTGTAAGACTTGACATGGAAAATATTGCTCCTATAGGGATAGAGGTCGTTTCACAAAAATTAATTCAAGAAAACAAACAAGGTCTTGTCAGACACAGTTCAAGACGAGTGGCAAGAGCTATTTATTATTGGTACAGAAAATCTATGAAGAGGTAAGCATGAAAACAGTAAATTCTTTCCAAAAGTTACGTGACAACAATGAAAAAATCGCAATGCTGACAGCATATGATTACTCTACAGCAAAAACTATTGAAGAAGCCGGTATCGACGCTATACTGGTTGGTGATTCTCTTGCTATGGTAGCTTTAGGGTATAGAGATACTTATATTATTACTGCTGAAGAAATGCGTGTGTTTGTAAAAGCTGTATCAAAAGGTGCAAAGAATACTTTTATAGTAGCTGATATGCCATTTATGAGCTATAATATTAATGTTGAACAAGGATTGGAAAATGCCTCTAAAATGATTAAAGCAGGAGCATCTGCAATAAAACTTGAAGGCTGTAATAAATATATTTTGACTCTGATACAAAGATGTATAGAATCAGGAATTCCTGTTTTGGGACATTTAGGCTTTACTCCTCAATTAATGAATACAATCGGAGGGCATAAAATTCAAGGTAAAACTGCTGAGATGACAGAAGAAATTCTTGCAAGTGCTCAAAAATTAGAAAAAGCCGGATGTTTTGCAATTGTTTTAGAGCTTATGCCGGCAGAGAGTGCAAAATATATTACAGATAATTTACAAATACCTACAATAGGTATAGGTGCTGGAAACGGCTGTTCCGGTCAGATTGTAGTGACCGATGATATTCTGGGTAAATATACCGATTTTACTCCAAAATTTGTAAAGAAATACACGGATATACATAACATTGTCCTAGAAAGTGTTACTAAATACAGAGATGAAGTAAAAAATTTGGTATTTCCTTCTGAAAATGAATCTTTTGATTTAAACCAAGAAGAAATCGATAAATTAAACGGTCAATAATTATAATTTGGTTTTTAACCAAAAACATAGTATAATTAAACTATGAGGAAGAGGTTAGCACTATTATTGATAAGTATAATGCTTATGAATACTGCATTAGCTGAAACACCATTTCAGGGCCATGCAGAATTTGATGATGAATACACTCTTCCGGATAAAGACCTTTATACAGGTAAAACTGAAACATTAGAAAAACGTGATGTTATAGAAATGACTGTTTCTCAAGTTCTTGATGGCACTTTTTCTCTGGAAGGTGATGAATTTTTTGCAGAAGTTACAAGTGATGTTATTGGAGATAAAGGTGTAATTATTCCAAAAGGTACAGTCGCACATGGAACAATAACGCAAACAAGTGAAGCCAAAAGACTAGGACGTGATGGATATTTAAATTTAAGTTTTGATTACCTGGTAACTCCAGACGGACGTGAAATTCCTATCGAAGGGAAAATGTCAACAAAACTTCATCCTCTCAAGGCTGCAACCAAAATCGTTGCAACTGATATTGGTTATACTGCTGTAGGAGGTGTTGCCGGCGGTTTGTTTGCACTTCAGGCGCTTGGTATAGAAGCTGCCATCGCTTCTCAAGGCTATACTCTAGCAGGTGGTGCAGCTCTGGGTGGAACAATCGGCTTGGGTATGTCTTTATATCGAAAAGGTAAAAATGTACTTATTGCTCCTGGAGATGAAATTAAGGTTCGTATTTTATCTGATGTAGAACTCCCTGTATACAAAGATGAAGCTCTAAAACAGCATGAAATTAATTTCCCCGGGCTGGATATTAGAATTGCAAATATTTTATATGAAAAGGACCCGTTTGGTGAAGTTAATACAATTACTCTTTCACTTTCCATATCTAATATGTCTAAAAAAGCTTTTTCGGGTATGGATTTAGCACTTGTTAATGATTATAATGCAGTATTTAATCCTTCTATATTCGGAGATACAAAATTACTTTTTTCCCAGTTTAAACCGGGAGATAGATTTGCCGGAAAAATATCTTTTGCTGTCAATAATATTAAACAATCATATTGGCTTATTGTTAATGATAGAGCAACAAACAAACCTATTGCCAAAATTTCTCTCGACAATGCATACAAAAAAGTATCAAAAGATGTAAAAAAACGTAACAACAAAATGAAAAAAGCCAAGAAAAATTATTATAAAGAAGAATCTCCTTTTGATTTATAAAAATTACTAGCAAATTTTTTTTTTACAAGTTTTTATAATAAAAAACAGAAAGGAATATAATATGGCACTAAAAATTGACGCAAAACCGGTAATTATGAGTTTTACGCATAATACTAAAGATAAAGCTGCTCAACTCGGGAATTTTTTGAAAGCAGCAAATTCTTCCGGCTTACAAAGTCCTGCAATAGTTTCTTATTTTACAGAACTAAATAAAGTCTCTGATAATAAACATTTATTATCTAAAGGCGCTGCAGACAGATTTGATAAACTTATTGATTTAATTGATCAAGAGGTTAAAAGTAATCCTGATTTAAAAAAAGAATCTGATACTTTTGTATCAACTTTAACAAAAGCATACCCTAAAACTCTTGATAAAAGAATTTCTATTGCTAGTCAAGGAGCTGTAAGGTCTGATAGAATAGAACCGAAATCAAGATTTTCAAAATTAATGGTATTTTTAAATCAATTACTTACTGATTAAAAAAGAAACCTCTATTTAGAGGTTTCTTTTTTAATCTAAATCATAATGCAGCATTGAAACAACTTTGACTCCGTTAGCTTCAATTTTTTCCCTGCCTTTTAGCGGATCTAATTCTATGATAAAAGCTGACGCAACAGCTTTGGCACCTGCACGTTTAACCAAATTACATGCTGCTGCTGCTGTTCCTCCTGTTGCAAGCAAATCATCAATTACGAGCACTCTATCGCCCTGTTTAAGAGCATCTGAATGCATTTCTATAGTATCAGTTCCGTATTCAAGTGAATATGTTTCTTTGATTGTTTCTGCGGGAAGCTTATTGGGTTTTCTTATTGGAATAAAACCTGCATTTAGTTTGTAAGCAAGTGCTGCTCCAAATATAAAACCACGGGATTCAATCCCTGCAACATAATCAATTTTTTCATCCTTAAATTTTTCAAACAGAAAATCTATCATATACTGCATTGCCTTAGCATCTTTTACAGCCGTCGTAATATCCAAAAACAAAATTCCTTCCTTCGGAAAGTCTGGCACTTCTCTAATATGTTCTCTTACGTATTGAAAATTATCCGTAGTTATCATTGCTATTTATACCTCTTGTAATTCTAATTCCTGTACATTTTCTTTTTCTGATTCTATTTGAGGCTTAGCACAATTCTTCTCTTCCATAACTAATCCATGTGCCGTTTTACCCCAATTCATATCTTTCTTGCAGAATAATATTTTACCACAAATAAATAATTCCATCGGAAACCAAATTATGAAAAAATAAATAGTTGTTTCAAATGATTGTTTTAATGCACTCCAGCGAGGAACCAAATCATACCTTCTCAAACTGTATCTTATTGCAAGAATAAACCCTACACCTACGACCATAGACACAATTAAAGATGACCATAAAACATTATGCAGGCTATACGGATCAATCTTATCTGTCAAGAATTTAACAACTCTAAAGGCAACTTCCATCATAAACCACAACGGCATAATAAATTGAGTTATATAAATTGCCATATCAAATCGTGCTCGAAGAGACATTTTTTTTGATTTCATTGCTTCACCAAAATATTCAAGATATCTTCTTATTGTTCCTTCAAGCCACCTTCTTCTCTGTCTAAATAGCGGCCATAAACAAATTATACCTTCTTCATACACACAGGCCTCTAGACAAAAACGTACATCCCAGCCTTTTATATGAAGCCTTGTAGACATATCTAAATCATCAGTAATGGTATAATTATTCCAACCGTTGATATCAATTAAAGCTTCTCTCTTAATCAATTCTCCATTACCTCTTAACTCAACGGCACCTTTTATTGCATCTCTGCCGGTTTGAAGATATGTGTCAAGGGTATATTCATTATTTTGGCATCTTGTTAAAAAATTAACATTACTGTTTCTTATAATTTTTCTTGCTTGAACCGCACCAACATCAGCAGGCTCAAGTTTTGGTATCATCTTATTTAAAAAATCAGGTTCAACTGTTGCATCAGCATCAAATACAAGAATCGCGTCACCCTTTGCAATTTTAAAAGCATCATTTAATACTGCAGATTTTCCTGGAAAAGCATCTTTTTCCCGTATTAAAGCTCTAACTTGTCCATATTTTTGTTCTAAATTTTTTATTACCGAAGCTGTATTATCAGAACTTCTATCATCAATCACAATTATTTCAAAATTTGGATAATCCATTTTTAGGATGTTTGCCACTGTATTTGCAATTACAGCTTCTTCATCATGAGCAGGTATCATAACAGTTACAAAAGGTTTGTAACTTTCATTTACTACCGGAGGGTGTTTTTTTAGTTTACGTTTTTGATATTTGGTTGCTGCAATGGAATATAGACCATAAACAACCATACATACACATAAAATTACGAATCCTACGACGGTATTAACATAATTCTGAAATATGTACAGAAATACCCCTAAACAAGATAAAATTATAAATAAAAATATCCTTTCTCTCATATTTTTTATAGTTCAGTCAAGAATCATACTCCATGCAATTACAACAAAATTATACCAAAAATATTAAGTTACGTGGGGAATTTAGGCTCAATGTTACAAAACTTAATAGTATTAATTTGTAAATAGGCCTCTTTCCTTATAAATTGTAAATTTTAAAGATTTAAAATCTGTTTTTCTTAATATTTCTTTACAAATACAAATAAAAAGGCAATTTTTTATCTTTTAAATACTTTATATATACATAAGATATAAATATAGAGTACAAAAGAAAATATAAG
>CALUVK010000038.1 GCA_944324205.1 Candidatus Gastranaerophilales bacterium
CATGCCCTTGTGGCGGAATCGGTAGACGCGTTGGACTTAAAATCCAATCGGGGCTCAACCTCGGTGCCAGTTCAAGTCTGGCCAAGGGCAATTATATCGGGAGGTCGTAATGACCTCCTTTTTTAATACTGTGAATCATCATTGAGTCTTACCACAATAAAACGATGTCCCATTATCTCCTGTACCGTCCTTATATTTATAGTAGTCTTTTAGATTCTGTTATATCTCTTTATATCTACAAAAAATAAAGCATTCCCTCTTTACATTTTGGCCTTTTTGTAGTAATTATTAGCATGTAGAGAGGTTTTAGCCTCTATGTAAAAAGAAGGAGAACTCAAATGAGTGAAAGAAGATTAGTCGGAACAGGCGAAATGTTCAAAAAAGCATTGGCAGGCGGTTATGCTATTGGTGCTTACAACGTTAACAACATGGAAATCTTGCAAGCTATTGCAGAAGCAGCAGAAGAAACAAGATCTCCTATTATTTTGCAGGTTTCAGCAGGGGCAAGAAAATATGCTAACCAAACTTATTTAATTAAACTGGTTGAAGCAGCTCTTGCTACAACTACAGTACCTATTGCATTACATTTAGATCACGGTGCTGATTTTGAAATCTGCCAAGCATGTATTGATGGTGGTTTTTCATCAGTAATGATAGATGGCAGCAGATTCCCGTTAGAAGAAAACATTAAATTAACTAAGCAGGTTGTAGATTATGCTCATCCTCGCGGAGTTTCAGTAGAAGCTGAATTAGGTAAATTAGCCGGAGTTGAAGATGATGTAAAAGTTCACGCTAAAGATTCAACTTATACAGATCCTGCAGAAGCTGCCAGATTTGTTAAAGAAACAGGATGCGATTCTTTAGCCGTTGCTATCGGAACTTCACATGGTGCTTACAAATTCAAAGGCGAAGCAAAATTAGACTTTGAAAGACTTGCTGAAATCAAAAAAGCTGTAAATGATATCGTTGGCTTTGATTATCCGTTAGTTCTTCATGGTTCTTCATCTGTACCAAAAGAATTTGTTGCTAAATGTAATCAATTTGGCGGTAAATTGCCGGATGCACAAGGTGTTCCGGAAGAAATGCTCAACTATGCTTCTAAGCATGGTGTTGCTAAGATTAACATCGATACAGACTTAAGATTAGCAATGACAGCTACAATCAGAGAATTCTTTATTGAACATCCTGAAAAATTTGATCCACGTGAATATATGGGTCCAGGAAGAACTGCAGTTAAAGAAATGGTTATGCACAAAATGCGTGACGTTCTTGGGACAGCTGGTCATGCAGATGACTAATTGTTAATCAATATAATTAAAACAAAAAGAATCGGGTTAATTTTATCAATTAACCCGGTTTATTTTTTTATAAAATTAAGTTTAATTAACCCATTTAAAACTCGTGACATAATCCTCGCCATTAATATTACCCTTAATTTCTGCAATAAATTTACGATAATCTTTACTTGACAATTCAATACCAGGAATTTTGTTTATACTTTCAAGCAATATAGTATCTTTAGAAAGATCTACACCAGGAATTGCATTAAAAAGAGTATTTAGAGAAAGATTTCCTATCGGACCAAACATCGTAGAAATTTTTCTCGATAACAATCCAAAGACTTCCATTTCTGCATCAGCTGTAGAAAAATTATAATCTCCCGTAATAAATAGGTTGAGATCTTTTCCCTTGCTTAGAATTTCCATATTTCTTGCAATACCGTCTTTAATTACAATATCACCATGAATATTAGAAAACTCTCCCGTCTTAAGAGGAGTTATAATATCTAAAATACTGTTTATAGAAATTCCTGTCAGTCCGCCCTTAATAAGATTTCCGGCCTTCAGTAAATATTCTAAAGAACCTAATTTAGGCATCCTTCCATCAGCGACATCAAAAACCGCTGTTCCATTCAAAGTTTTCATACAATTATCAAAATTTGTACCATCACAAGCTAAACTTATATCTCCTGTCATATCACCATATAGTTGATTATTCAAATCAAAAACAGCAATTGATAAGTCATTAGCATCTATATTTTTTGCTTCCAATTTTATTCCGGTACGATTATCCGTTAGATTATATTTAAATTGTCCATCTAATTGTCCGTTAGCAATATTAAATCTAAAATGGCGTACATCTGCTATACCATTTTTATTCAGCGAAGCATTTGCAAAAAACCTGTCTGCAATAATATTACGTAAATGTACGCTATCGGCTTCAAGTTTAATATTATCTATTACAACACTTGAAAGGTCAAAACCCTCAAAAGATTCAAATGTATGATAATTATCCACCTGTGAAAGTTTTAATTTATTAATTATATAATTTAAATCTAAAAGTTTTGTCTGAAGAGTTGCATTTTCTATATGATAAGGTGGAATTAATCTGTTTTTCATTACACCTTTAATAGAAATATCATTACCCAAAATTTCACCAAAAGAAGATAATTCAATAGTTTTCTCCTTAAACAGCAATGTAATATTTTTCATTGTGGTATCTAAGAAAGGAATATTAGTTTCAAAAATATGGAAATTCCCAACAAGTTTGGGATTAGATAGCCTGCCGTTAAATTTTAAATCAGAAGTGAATTGCCCTTGTTTAATATTGGGTTTTCTAAAGATAATATTAAAAATTCTTGCATCTGTGGGGTTTTCTGTTTTTACATATAAATTATTAAAAGCTAAATCATCTTTAAAAACTTCTATGCCACCCTTTGCTTTGAGCATATTTAACTTTGTATCATGTCCGCCATATGACGAAATGATTTTATCATAAGAAAATTCTTTTATTTTAAGATTTCTACGATTAAGAATTTTTGTATCTAAATTTAGTGTAATTGCATTTTCTACATCACCAACCATTGCTCCAAGGTAATAAATACTAGAATCCTTTGCCATATTTGCATCTGCATTCAAGTCAAAATTATCAAGAGTACCTTTTGTCCGAAGAGAATAAACAATATCACCTTTTATTTTTATTGGATATATTTGATTCTTATTTACATATTTATCAATAAATTCCTGTTGCGGCTTAGAATTAAAATATAAATCGAAACCTTGTTTTGATAATATATCATAAATCTCACCATCTACTAGTACCGGCATCTGATCAGCGATTAGATTAATTTTATTCAATCGCAAATTATTGCTTCTTGCAATTAAACTGCCATTAATAATCTTTACAGGGATGTTCAATGGTGTGTAAAGAAAAGATATACCACCAAGATCTGTATATGCATTTATCTTACTGTTATTAATTCGGCTATTAAAATTTATTTTCTCACCTTTATTAAATTTTATAGTATTTAACTGCTTACGTATATCATCACTGATAAAAGGGTAGCCCGCAAACATATTAATAAGAGCAAGATCAAATGACTTTGCCTGAATATTTCCATTAATTCTAGGTTTTGAAGAAGATATGTTATCTGCCGTTAAATTTATATTAAAACTACTATCATCAATAGAACCCTTTATATTTGATAATGTTAATTTATCGTTATTAAGTGATATACGACCATTTGCAAGCTTTAATTTATTTTCCTTTGTTGTCCCCAAAATATTAGCGATTAAATTAACTTTATGGTATTCGATTTCATTAATTTTTCCTTTATATTTTATCTTGGCATCCAAAAGAATATTTCCAAGTTCATTTTGAAATTTTTCGGGCAATATATCATTAAGGTTAAATTTAGGTATACTTACATCTACGTCAGCCATTTTGTTATTAACAGATGCTACGGCCAGAAGCTTTGATGTTCCTATTTCAGATGTTACATTTGCTTTGGCATTAAGTCCATCAATAAAAAGCTCTCCTTTTGTATTTTTTAGAGTTACTCCTTGCATTACAAACGAATTTCCAAGAAGAGTTAGTGCTCCCTTCGCTGAAAAATTCTTATTAAATTTCAGATTTTCTATATATTTAACAGCGCCGTATACTTTAAAATTTAAATTAGTTAAACCGTTACAAAAATCTAACTTGGGCAGCATTTCATGCACTTCTTTTATCATTGTCGAAGTTTGCAGAGCTTTATAAAGTCCGCTTAATTCTTGATTGGAAGATTTTACATCAAAATCAAATTTCCCATCTAGAGTGCAGACTCCTCTTATTTCAATTGGTTTTCCATTTAGCTCTCCCCTTTTTGTAATAAATGAAGCATTTTGATCATTAAAAGAAAGTACTGCCTCACCTTTTTCGAGCACTAAATCTTTCATTTCATTGAAATATGTAGTTACATTATAAAAATTCAAAACTCCCCATACATGAGGATTTTTACGGTTCCCCTTAACTATTATATCAATATTACCATTTCCTTTAACATTCATAATTGGCACAGGGCCTATTATAAAATTTAAAATTTCATGAATAGGAAGTATTTTTTCTTCTGCCAGTGATAAATCAATATTTTTCGTACTCCATACACGCATATCTGCATATTTTACATTATATAGTTCAACACCACCTTTTACCCAAACTTTTTCTTGTCCTCCAGCTGGAACATTCACATCGAAATTTAAATATTTTCCCGTAAAACTAAGTTTTACAGTAGCACCACGTGCATTCTTTATGGGTTTTGTAAGTATAATATCATCTATAAAAACATCTCCTGTAATTTCCGGCTCTTTTACATCTCCTTTAATAGAAAAATTTCCGATAGTTTTACCATAGACTTTATACTTTTTTAATTTGTATACATTAAATTCTTCCGCAATTATAGGTGGTAAGAGGTTAATTATATCGTGTACATTTGATTCATTTAACTGAATATTTAGATTTAATGTAGTCAGCGGAGATTCCAAATAATTTGAAACAATACCATTTAATGCAATGTTGATATTATCGGAGTTAATATTTACATTTTCAAAATTTATAAGCTTACTTGTTGAGTGAAATGTTGAATTTATCTTGAGTTTATCAGGGAAAATAATAGATTTTGCAGAATCTCTCATTAAAATTGCGCAATTATCAAGTGTTGCTTGAAGTTTTGATTTATCAACATTTACATTTATAATTCCTTGTAAATTAACAAGGTCCGAAGGTAAATATTGTTTCAGATAATCACCTAAAGGTTCTAGATTGAAATTTGTTATGCTTATATTTATCTGACTGTTTTTTACATCATTGTTACGTGGAAGATACAGACTTGCTTCTGCTTTTGATACAGAATTATTAATATCTATCTTGCTAGAAAAATTAATATCTATAAAACGTCCGTTTTTCTTATAATAAATATCCTTCCCCGTATATATTACAGGAGATTTTACATCTTTATGCCACAATGTAACCATAGAACGGCTAAGTTTAACTTCATCACACTTAACTTTAAGCGATTTAATATTATTAAAAAAATTCTTATCAAGCTCTATATCCTTTTTAAGCAGAGCATTTACAATAATTTCATCAGCTTGCATTACATTTATATGCAACCTTCCTGATAAAAGCGGTAATAAACGAATTTTAACTGAAGGATTGTGAATGTGTGTATAATCATTTGTTTCTTTTTCTTGTATTTTTACCTGCTCAGCTTTAATTTGAGCCAAAGGTAAAAATCCTAATTTCAATTTAGGATTAATAACCTCAACTTGATATCGGCTATTTTCTGAAACGTTTTTGCATACCCAAGGCAAGGTCTTTGAAAATATAAACGGAATTCCAAATAACCAAAATGCATAAAAGCTTAAAATGATAATTATATATTTATAAAAAATTTTCCTCATTATTCAATTACATATATCATACCAATAAATCTTATAAGTAACAAGATGTAAATAATTGGCGCTTTTCTACTGTTATGCTATAATTTTATCGTGAGAGATTTATTAAAAATATTAGCAGTTGGGATAATTATATTTTTGGCACCGTATGTAAACGCGGAGCAATATAAGGTGCTTGTTATTCCTGACAATATAGTTACAGAGAATTTGGCAATAGACTCATACATATTTAATACAACTGCAGAATTCTTTGCCGGTGAAATTGCTAATATATTAAATCAAACAGATTATATCAAAGTCCCGACGATTAGTGAAGAACGAACTCTTCTAAAAAGTAATCCATATACGATGGTTTCAGCCAAAAATCTTACAAACAGATTCAGAAACACATACACTGTTGACTATACAGCTTTAAAGAAAATTACAGACAAATCACAAGCCAGATATGCCCTATTAATAACATCAGCAGTCGATTCTGAAAACTATATATTAAGAAGAACTTTTTGGGACTTTTTGAACATCCCCGGAGCAACAGTTGTTGACCCGGCTTATAAAATTAGTACATATGCTGTACTTGTAGATACAAAAAATAATACTACTTTATGGTCCAATACTTTCTACAAAACAATAAGTGTTGTAGAAAATAGAATTATAACAAGAGGACCTTCGCCACAAACAGAACAACTTCAAAAAATTAGAGATTATTCAAGGATGATTTGTCCTGAAATAGCACAAAATGTACAATTAAAAGTTCTGCCGCCGGAAACTTTTGCAAAAGAGAATAACCAAATATATTATGACATGGGTAATTTTGATAACGTCTTTACTAAAAAATACAGAAGATGGCATAAAGAAGGCGGAAAAGATTATGCGGTTGCTAAATCTCGTGTGAACGCAAAAATAACAGATACCAAAGAAAAGCTTAATGAAACAAAAGAGAATACCAAATCAAAATGGCAACAGTATAAAGAAGAAAGAGCTAAACAAAAGGAAGAAAAAGCATTACAAAAACAGCAAGAAGCAGAAGCTAAAAAACTTGAATCAAAATTAGAAGTCAAAGCTGAGCCTGCCAATAGTACAATACAAAATGTTCAAGAAGATAGAATTCATAATATAAACTTTAAAAAATCCCCTCTTGAAGATCAGAGTTTATATGAACCAATTGACATACAAAAAACAAAGAAAAACAATTTATACGGGGAATTTGATTCCTCCAGGCCACCATTAAGAGATTATAATTAAAACAGTAATCAAAACCGGAGATTTTGAAATACTAAGTTTTGTAAACATAAAATTCAAGATTATTATTGTTTTTTAGCGTTTGAAGATATGTGTTTTTCTATATACAGGCAATTTTTTACCCAAAAAAGACTTTATTTATATAAAGGGATATTAAATATTTATGAGCGCACATAATTTTTGGCACAATTTTACACATGGCTTTATGCACGGGATGTTCGGAAACAGTCCGTTCTTTGGCTGTTGGGGAGGTTTTACACCTATATGGGGAAATCCCTTTATATACGGAGGAGGCTTTGGAAGTTATTTTAATCCGTTCTGTGGAAACAGTAGTATATTTATGACTCCAAATATTATGACCGGCGGATTTTACACTTTAATGCCGGATGTACAACCACCGGGAATTAATAATTTAGATCTTAATATTAATGCGCTTTTCCCAACAGATAACGTTTGGGATAATTTGAACAAACAAATCAATATGCAGCAAAATATGTTTGATACTTTTGCAAAAAAAACAGACAATAATGATACATTTCCTGATAGCACTCCATCACCAAACACAAGCCTCGTTAATAAAACCACCAATAAGACAAAAACTACTACACAAACTTCACCGGGAAAATATGATGACTTAATTTCTAAATATTCAAAGATTAATAATATAGATGAAAATTTAGTACGAGCCGTTATTCAACAAGAATCCGGCTTTAATCCAAATGCTAAATCTTCTGCGGGTGCAATAGGCCTTATGCAATTGATGCCTGGAACTGCTAAAGAATTAGGGGTAACTGATCCGTATGACCCTGAACAAAATATAAAAGGCGGAACAAAGTATCTTAAACAAATGCTGGATAAATTTAATGGAAATACTGAATTAGCTTTGGCTGCATATAACGCCGGGCCGAATAATGCAGCTCTAAAAAAAGGAAAAATTCCACAAAATGGGCAAACTCCAAAATATGTCTCAAAAGTTATGGATTACTATGAACAGTATAAAACAATTGCATAAAAAAAAGCCGTTTCTTATGAGAACGGCTACCAGACTTGGGGAGGAGGTATGAAAAACCTCTAAAGTTTTCCATACAATAGATAACGGATTATTTTTTCAATTCTTTAATTTTTTATATAAAATATCCTCTGTGCGGAGGAGAATGTTATAAAATACATTATAAATTTAATTTCAAACAGATAATCATATCTGCATAAAAACATTGATATAGTCCATCTGTAACATAAAGTTACAAAAATTGATAACTTTCATCGTCAACAAAATAATTATGTTATAATTTTGCTATAGTTATAAAGGAGATTTTTGATGAATACAGCAACAATCATCGGGCGTGCAGGTCAAGATGCAGAAATAAAATATTTTGAGTCAGGAAAAGTTAAAACAACATTTTCACTAGCTGTCAACAGATGGGACTCAAAAACAAAGGAAGAAGTCACAGATTGGTACAATATTGAAGTTTGGGATAAACAAGCAGAATTTGCCGGGGAGTATATAAAAAAAGGCAGACAAGTTGTTGTAGATGGCAGAATCTCTATAAGTAAATGGACTGATCAAACAGGTGAAGAAAGAGAGAGATTTCTTATTATCGCTAACAATATCAGATTATTAGGTTCAAAAAGAGACGCTGAGCAATGATTCTATCAGAAATAGTTGGAATAATCGCAGATGATTTAACCGGAGCAAATGATACAGCATTGCAATTCCATCTTCGTGGTGCAAATGCAAAAATATTGCTGGATAGTGAATGCTTACCCGCTGACAAAGAGAATGTTGAAGTTTGGGCACTTTCTACAGAATCCAGAAATTGTGATAAGTTTGAAGCTGTACAAAAAGTTGAAAAAGCTGTAAAATCTTTTGTAGAAAATTTCTCATTTGATTATTTTTACAAGAAAATAGACTCTACACTTAGAGGCAACATTGCACTTGAAACATTAACAATGATGGATTTGCTTGGATATGATGCTTCCATTATAGTTCCTGCATTTCCTCAAGAAGGAAGAATTACGGTAGGTGGATACCATCTTCTAAAAGGTGTACCGATAGGAAGGACTGAGATAGCTATTGATCCGCATTCTCCTATATTAGAGTCACATGTTCCTACATTATTACGTTCACAACTGGATGATAAACAAAAAGAACTTGTAGGAACAATTGATTTAAAGACTGTTATGAATGGTGCGGGTCCGGTTTTAATAAGAATTAATGAACTTATTAAAGAAGGCAAAAAACTTATTGTCGCAGATGCAACATCCATTACGGATATAGAACAAATCGCATTAGCTATAAAAAAATGTGACAAAAAACTTTTACCAGCAGGAACTGCAGCATGTGCACAAGTTTTAGGAAAAATTTGGCTGGCAGGACTTGAAAGAACTCGAGAGACTCTAAAACTCATAAATCTGCCTAAATTGATTGTCTCAGGTACAGCCACACAAATAACGGCAGAACAAATTACAAAGCTGGAAAACTCTGACGATTTTGATAATATTAATTTTATTCCGCTTGGAACAAAAGATATTGTAAATGGTGTGACAGAAGAACTAACTGAAAGAATTATTACAAATCTCAAATGCGGAGTAACAGTTGTTGTACATACATCTCATTTGATTGCTAACTTTGATGGATTTTCAGATGACTCCTTTAATGCAGAGTTAACCAAAGAAAAACTTTCTGCAATGATTACAGATTTTCTTGCAGTATTAACTGAAAATATACTTAGCAAAATAAATGTCATTTTGATTACTCTTGGCGGAGAAACATCTTATAAATGCTGTAAAGCTATCAAGTCAAATGAACTAATGCTTCTTGATGAAGCAGCTCCCGCGATTTCTATATGCTCAGATATAAACAAACGGTGGATTATCACCAAATCAGGAAATCTAGGAAAAAGTAATACACTAATTGAAATACTTAATTATATAAAGTGCCATGAATAAATACTCAAATAAAATTGCAATAACAACCGGCGATCCAAATGGAATTGGAGCGGAAATTACAATAAAAGCATTAAACCTGTTAAATATTCCGCCTAAAGATATTGTGCTTATCTCTAACACCAAAGTGTTAAATACATATGGACAACTAAATAACAATTACGAACTTATAGAAATAGACTACCCGGAAAAAATTATTCCGGGAGAGATTGGTGCAAATGCAGGAGATTTTTCATTTCAGCTGCTTAAAAAAGCTTGTGAAATAAAACCCAAATTTATAATAACAGCACCAACTTCAAAAGAAGCAATGAATCTTGCCGGTCATAAGTTTAACGGCCAAACAGAAGTATTAGAAAAATTTTTGGCACATGATGGACAAAAAGCTGAAATGCTTTTTGTATCTAAAGATTTCAGAATACTTCTTCTTACAAGACATTGTGCTTTAAAAGATGTCAGCAAAAACTTAAATAAAAGTATTATCATTGAAAAAGTTGAACGGTTGAGAAGCTATTTCCAAAATAAATTATTTATAAAAAAACCTTCGTTCGCTCTCTGCGCATTAAATCCTCATGCCGGAGAAAATGGTCTAATGGGAGATGAAGAAGAAAAAATCATCATTCCGGCAATAGAAGCCGTAAGAAATCGGGGAATAAATATAACAAACCCGTTGCCGGCAGATACTCTGTTTATAGATGGAGTACAAAAATATTTAAGAGGAGAAAAAATACCATACGATTGTTATATAGCCTGTTATCATGACCAGGGCTTAATCCCTATTAAATCGGTTGCATCAGAAAAAACTGTAAATATGACAATCGGCCTGGACATAATAAGAACCTCTCCAAGTCACGGAACAGCTTTTGATATTGCAGGAAAAAATATAGCTAATCCGGAATCAATGATAGAAGCTATAAAGTACTGTCTATATTAAAAAGTAGCTTTCTTTAATTGAAGAAAACTACTTTTTAATATATAACTTGAGAACCTGTTAATCTTTGTTAGTTGTTTCTTTTGCTGCATCAGCTGCATCATCAGCTTTATTTTTAACTTCTTCTGTTGTTTTCGAAGCGGTTTCTTCAGCTTTCTTTACATCTTCACCATCCGGTTTAAGTGCTTTTTTGATTCTTTCACAGCGTCTTTTCAAACCGGGATTGCACATTGTTCTTTCTTCTGTAATTTTAACTGCGTCATCGTTACATTTTTGAAGCTTATCTTTCTCATTTTTTAACTTTGCAATCTGGTCTTCAAAAGCTTTTTTTGCATCATCTGTAAGTTCTTTTGCACCATCTTTTAAAGCTTTGCTTTTACCCCAGCGATATCCGCCATATAAAGCAATTCCTGCTAACGCTACTATTCCTAAAGCAACTAAACCTGTTTTATTAGAAGCAGCATTTGATTTTTCTTCCATAGCCGGATCATATACCATTGGCATAGAAGAATAATCTTCATAACCTCCTTGAACTTGGTTCTGTGCCTGCGGCACTGTCATTGCATAATCTACAGTTCCTACATTTTTAACTGGTTCCATACACTTACCTGCTTTCTATTTAAAATTTCCACTAACTTGCTTATATCTTATAAAACATAAAATATAAAATAATTGCTTAAACTTCATTGTTTTGTAAAGAAATCTTTACAATCAAAAATATAATTGCCCTATAAAAAAAATACTCCCCTCTTGAAATTCTATTATGCTTGTAATATCATAAATTTGTACACATGAAATGCTGAAAAGGTGGTGAAATATAAATGGCAGAAGTTAAAGTGGGCGAGAACGAAAGTATCGAGAGCGCTTTAAGAAGATTTAAGAAAAAAATCCAGAAGGCTGGTATTTTATCTGAAGTCAAAAAACGCGAAAGATACGAAAAGCCCAGCGTAAGAAGAAAACGTAAATC
>CALUVK010000039.1 GCA_944324205.1 Candidatus Gastranaerophilales bacterium
AAATAAAGCCAATACTAATAATAAATTTCTTCTCATAACACCCATTCTTATTTAACTGAACTATATGATTCCATTATAATATTTTCTAAAGAATTAATCAAGTCACTTTCAGGAACCCTTGCAATAATCTCACCTTTTTTAAATATATACCCTTCTTTTATGGCTCCAGCAATTCCAAAATCTGCATGGCGGGCTTCTCCCGGGCCGTTAACCGGACAGCCCATAACAGCTATTGTTATCGGTAAGTCCAAATTCTTGAAACGTTCTTCAACTTTTTTAGCCAGAGAAATCAAATCAATCTGTGTTCTTCCGCAGGTCGGGCAGGAAATGAAGTTAATCCCTTTTTGCCTTAAATTTAAGGCTTTTAAGATACCAAAACCGGCATGCACTTCCTCTACCGGATTTTCCGTAAGCGAAACCCTTATTGTGTCTCCTATCCCTTCGCTAAGCAGAGTTCCAAGCCCGACAGAGGATTTAATCAAGCCGGATTTCAGCGTTCCCGCCTCTGTTACTCCAAGATGGAGCGGATAGTCGACTTTCGAAGCAATTAAACGGTAAGCTTCAATAGTTGTCGGAACATCAGAAGATTTCAGAGAAATTTTTGTATCGTAAAAATTTAAATCCTCTAAGATTTCTACATGCCTCAATGCGCTCTTGACCATTTTTTCTGAAAGCGGAATATCCATTTCGGCAAACTCTTTTTCTAAAGACCCGCCGTTTATTCCTATTCTTATCGGAACATTATGGCTCTTTGCCGCTTCAACAACCTTAATTGTATGTTCTTTTTTTCCTATGTTTCCGGGGTTAATCCTTAAGGCGTGTATTCCGTTTTCAATACAGGTCAGCGCAAGCCTGTAATCAAAATGAATATCCGCAACCAAAGGTACGGGAGATTTTTTTACGATATCCTTAATTGCAGCGGCAGCATCCTTGTTTAAAACCGCAAGCCGCACAATCTCGCATCCTGAAGAAGCTAATTCGCCAATCTGGTCTAAAGTTGCGCTCACATCTCTTGTATCTGTATTGCACATAGACTGAACAGAAATTGGCGCATCTCCGCCGATTTTTACATTTCCTATAGAAATTTGTTTTGATTTTCGTCTGTTTATCATAGCCTAATTTTAACACGAAAAATTTTTATTATATAATAATTCTATATAAAGAGAGTGAGATTTGTTAATGGATAATATTATACCAATACAAATTATTGAAAACAAAATTTATTTAATTAGAAATACTAAGGTTATGTTGGACATAGATTTAGCAATTTTATATGATATACCAACAAAACGTCTCAATGAAGCTGTCAAGAGAAATCTTGAACGATTTCCTGATGATTTTATGTTTCAATTAACAAAAGAAGAATGGGATAATTTGCGGTCGCAAATTGCGACCGCAAATCCGAATGTATCAAAAATTCGCTCATTGCCGTATGTTTTTACAGAACATGGAACTCTTATGCTTTCAAATGTTCTCAATTCAAAAAGAGCTATAAATGTTAGTATACAGATTATCAGAGTATTTGATAAATTAAAACAATTTGCAATTTCACACAATGAATTAACTGATAGAATTATCAGTTTAGAAAAAGCTTTTATGAATTATACAAAAGATAATAATCACGAGCTGGAAGAAATGCAAAAAGCTATAAATTATTTACTGGATATTACAAAGCCTGCTAAAATTGGCTTTAAAACTAATAATTAACATAGAAATTACGAGGTATAAATATGAAAATCGCAGTCATTTCAGATATTCACGGAAATATGGAAGCAATAGAAGCAGTTATGAAAGATATTGCTGATAAAATGTGCAATAAAATATTTGTACTCGGAGATTACGCCATGGCAGGGCCTGAACCGCAGGCAGCAGTTGAATATTTTATGCAGAGAAAAGACAATCCGGTTTTTAAAATGATACAGGGTAATACCGATTTAATGATTGCGGATTATACGGAAGAATTGTATAATTCTTTGAAAGAAAAAGCTCCTGTTATGGCGGAGGCTTTAAAGAATGATGCTGAAATTCTTAACCCTGTTGAAAAGGATTTTCTAAAAAATCTTCCAATCCAGCTGGAAGTAACGGAAGGCGGAGTTAAGTTTCTGCTTGTACACGGCTCGCCAAGAAAAAATAACGAAGATATACTTCCGGATACTCCTATAGAAGAAGTTGAAAAAATGCTTGAAAACGTTGATGCAGATGTTATATTATGCGGACACACGCATATTCCGTGCGGATTTCAAACCTCAAAAAAGCAGACTGTTGTGAACGTAGGAAGCATCGGCCGTCCGTTTACACCGGAGCCTAAGGCCTGCTATTTAACTATTACAGTTGAAAACAAGCAGTGCCTTTTTGAACACCATTTTGTAGAATACGATAAAGAACGCGCATCCGAAAAACTTAGCAAGCGTGAGTTTGAAGGTGCTGACAAACTCGCCGGAATGCTGCTTGACCCTAAAACAAGACATTTTTAAAAATATCCGGGCGGATATTATTTGGACAGAATAATTGTTTTTAATTTCTGACGTATATCACTGATTTCGCGTACAATTGTCATAGACATATTGGCTAAATCTTCTTCATAACTCTCATCTTTCTCAAACCCTTCATCACAAAGGTAGTACTGCATAGCATTAGCCGTTGTTTCCAAAAAGCAAACCTGAGAGTAGATCTCATCATCTACTCTCAATATCCCGGCCGATTTACCAGCGGTATCTTCTGAAATCGCTGACTTACCAGGTTTTCGATTAACGGAATTAAGAATCGATTTCATATGATGATTATAGGATATTATTTTGAAATTGTCAAGAAAGGCTACACCCTATTATCCTTAAAAATCTTCAAAAATAATAATAAGCTATATTGTATGAATAATGCCAAACTAAAAATATTACTCGGTAAAAGAGTTCAAGAACTAAGAAAAGCAAGAAACTTGACGCAGCAGCAAGTTGCAGACCGAATGAATATTGATATAAGGAATTACAGACGTATTGAGCGGGGAGAATCTTTCCCGGCCAGAAATATTATCCCTCTGGCAGAAGCTCTTGATGTCACATTATCACAACTATATGACTGTAAACATCTTGAACTTGATGAAGCAAGTCTAAGAGAAGCTATCAAAAAATCTGCCGATACAATGTCAATGGAACAGTTAGTAATTATTTATAAAATGATTAATTCTATATACAATTAAACCAACTTATTTGAACAATTCTATTTCCTCTATCGTTTTTTTAAGTTTTTACATTTTTAGAATCTTAACATTTCTTTACGTAACCTCATTAAAAAGCAATTTTTGGCAGAGAATATACTTTATATATATAAGAGGATGAAATTATGGCATTTAATGTTACTACAAATCCATATAAGAACGAAGCCGTTATAGACGGAAAATCATATCGTATTTATACGGATAATAAAGGCGAAAGATATGTCATGATTGACGGTAAAAAAGTAAATCTTAACGACCCTGTGTTTGGGTTTAAAAACAGTGATTTAACTTATTGGCCGGAGCACTTTGTTAACTATTATGACGGAATCATAGAAGAATCTAAAGAGAACAGAAAATTTTTAGAGGAACAGATTTCTGCTGTAAAAGCACAATTAAAAACTGCAAAAGATAAATATGAAGGATTTCTTGCAAGCATAGGCGTAAAGAAATTTTCAGATATTACAAATTCTGCACAAAAAGAACAAGCAAAAGAATATAGAATAAATTTGTCTGATTTAGGAAGTTCTAAAAGACGTTTGAATGCAAGATTCATGGGAGAATGCTCAAGAGGTTTAGATGCAGCTTTAGAACGAGGAGAATGGAGTAATCAATTAGCTCTTGCAGAAACTGTAAATGACAGTTTATTTTCATAAATATTACCTGCCTGTAGAATAGTTATAATTCAATCAGCATTAATACTTATCTCTATATAGGAGATTTTTTAAGATGAAAATGTTAATGTTTGATTTTCGTGAGTCTGAAAAAGAGTTTTTTTCAAAGAATGATTTAAAGGATTTTGATATAACTTTTATAAAAGAACCGCTTAACAAGGATTTTGAGCTTAATGAAAGAATGCTTAATGAAACTGATATTATAAGCGTTTTTACAACTTCAAAATTGGATGAAGAAGTTTTAAGCCGGTTTAAAAATTTAAGAATTGTATCGACCCGTTCAAGTGCTTATGACCACATTGATACAGACTATTGCATAAAGCAGAATATTGCGGTATTTAATATTGAGCAATACGGAAAAAATTCAGTTGCAGAATATGCTATAACTCTTATTCTTGCACTTGTTAGAAATCTCCTTCCCGCTTATTTTGATATGAAAAAACATAAAATCAGGCATAAGAATTATGAAGGTCGGATTCTAAGTTCTTATACAATCGGCATAATCGGATGCGGCGCTATAGGGTCGGCAGTAGCTAAGATTGCACGATTTTTCGGAATGAAAGTTTTAATATATTCTTATATGAAAAATCCAGAGCTAAGCGGTGAATGCCGTTTTGTAACATTGGATGAATTATTACACGAATCTGATATAATTACGCTTCATCGGCCTTATGACGGTGATAATTACCACATGATAGGAGTAGAAGAGTTTAATAAAATGAAAGAGGGAGTTTATATTGTAAACACATCAAGAGGGGAACTTTTAGACATAAAAGCTTTGTATGATAACCTTCACAGAGGGAAAGTAAAAGGCGCAGCTTTGGATGTACTTGAATGTGAATTTATAACGACTTATAAAGGTGAAGTTACGGGAGTTTTTTCGGAAACGGAACCGCATTGTGTTGAAACCGCTTTGATTACTCAAAAATTGTTTGAACTTAATAATGTAATAATAACCCCGCACATAGGTTACAATACAACCGAGGCCGTTAATTATATCTTAGAAGAAACTTTTAATTTGATAAGAGATTACTTAAAGGGTGAAAATACAAATAGAGTTTGTTAAAATTTTATGCTAATATTTATTGTATGGCGATAATATCAGACGATGAGGGATTGGAGAAAAGGGTTAAGAGGAACCCTATAGTAAAATCCGAAACAATAGAATATGATAATTTATTTGAAAGCAATATCAGGCCGAAAGATTTTGACAGCTATATCGGCCAGTCTGCTTTAAAAGAAACTTTGAAAATAACTTTAGAGGCAGCTAAGAGGCGTGAAAAACCTTTAGACCATATGCTTTTTTACGGGCCTCCGGGATTAGGTAAAACTACAATTGCAGGTGTTATTGCAGCACAAATGGGAGTAGAAATCAGAATAACTTCTGCTCCTTCGCTCGAAAGGCCGCGGGATATAATCGGGATTTTGATGTCATTGAAAGGCGGCGAAATTCTTTTTATAGATGAAATTCACCGCTTAAATAAAGTCGCAGAAGAAATACTTTATCCTGCAATGGAAGATTTTACCCTTGATATGACAACAGGTAAAAGCCAAACCGCTAAAACATTAAGAGTGCCGCTTCCTAAATTTACGCTAATCGGTGCTACAACAAAAGCTGGAGAACTTTCAAGTCCTCTTAGAGACCGGTTTGGAATGATTCACAGGCTGGAATTTTATACTGTAGAAGAACTTACAAAAGTTGTTATGAGAACTGCAAAAATTCTTGAAGTTGATATTACTGAAAAAGGTGCAGAGGCTATTGCAAGACGTTCAAGAGGGACTCCTAGAATTGCAAACCGGCTCGTAAAAAGAGTTTCTGATTTCGCCATAGTTAAATATGACGGAACAATTGACGAAAAAGTTGCAAATGAGTCGCTGGATATTCTTAAAATTGACGAATTTGGACTTGATAATACTGATAGAGCGTTATTAAACCTGATTATAGATAAATACGACGGAGGGCCTGTCGGGATTGAAACTATCGCAGCGGCTCTTAGCGAGGATGTAAGAACGATTGAAGATGTTTGTGAACCTTATCTTTTGCAGGCTGGGCTTTTACAAAGGACCCCGCGAGGCAGAAAAGTTTCACCAGAAGGATTCAGGCATTTAGGCAGAAAAATGCCTTCCACACAGACAAGTTTGTTTTAAACATATTTTAAAATATTTTTTATTTATAAATCAGACTATTCACAAATTTCATGTTAAAATTTAATATATGAAAATTGCGTTTCTGCCTATTGATAATCGTCCCGTTTGTTATAATCTTGCAAAAGATATTACCGAACTTGATGGTGATATAAAACTTTTTATTCCTCCGCGAGAATTTCTCGGAGATTTAATGCGGATAGCAGATATAGAAAACTTATTTCTATGGCTTGAAGGCTTACCGGAAGCAGATACTCTGATTTTATCATTAGATACAATAACATATGGCGGACTTATTCCTTCAAGAAGATGTCCGGAAAGCTTTGAGGTGTTAAAAAAACGGCTTGAGAGATTGAAACCGGTTTTGAAAGGGAAAAAAGTTTTAGCCTTTTCAAGCATAATGCGGATTTCTAATAATAATTATAACGAAGAAGAAAAAGAATACTGGAAAGATTGGGGTAAAAAGATTTTTGAATACTCTTTCTCCGGCGGAAAAAATAAGAGTGATATTCCTGATGAAATAATAAAGGACTACTTAAATACAAGAAAGAGGAATTTTGAAATAAATAAACTTTATCTTGAATGGCAGAAAGAGGGTTTATTTGATACTCTGATTTTTTCTAAAGACGATTGTGCCGAATGCGGTTTTAACGTTGAAGAAGCAAAAGAGCTGGAGCGTCTTGGCGGAAGAACAAAAACCGGTGCAGATGAAATTCCGCTCTCTCTGCTTTCACGCGCGATAGAAAAAGAGATTGCAATTTATCCCGAATTCACCGAGGCTGAATATAAAAATTGTATTTCTAATTACGAAGATGTATCAATTGAAAAATCCGTACTCGGCCAGATTGAACTTGGCGGGTTTAAACTTGCAAAATCTAAAGAAGAAGCGGATATCATTCTTGTTGTTAATAACTTTATTGAAAAGCAGGGCGAACTTGTGATGGGCTGGGAGACAAAACCTTATTCAAGAACATTTACTCCGCCCGATAAACCTTATTGTATAGCAGATGTAAGGTTTGCAAACGGAGCGGATAATGCTTTTGTTAAACAGGTTTTAGAAAAAACGGATTTTAAGAATTTTTACGGCTACGCAGGCTGGAACACAAGCGCAAATACATTAGGCAGTCTGCTTGCAGGGGTAAAAGTAAAATGGGGTGCAAAAGAATATGATGAATTTGCCTTTAAAAAGCTGCAGCTCATAAGATTTCTTGATGACTGGGCATATCAGGCAAATATCAGGAAGCAAATAGAGTCGCCTTGCGATATTAAAGCTTTGATGAAACCTTATGAAGCTGAACTTTTCCAAATCTTTGACTGTAAGTTTTCAGAACCAATCAAATATACTTACCCCTGGAACAGGAAATTTGAGATAGAAGTTGGTTTATGATAGTATCAAATTATGAATAAACCTGAACTATTAATGCCTGCGGGTAATATTGAAAAACTTAAGTACGCCATTAAATACGGCGCGGATGCTGTGTATTTAGGCGTGGTAGATTTTAGCTTGCGTGCAATGCGCAAGGGGGAATTGATTACTTTAGATAATTTGAAGTATGCAATTGATACCGCAAGAGAAATGGGCGCAAAAGCTTATCTTACATTAAACATTTACCCCTTTAACAGCGATATAAAACTTTTAGAAAGTTCAATGGATAAAATTGCGGAATCAAGACCGGATGCTTTGATTATAAGCGATGTCGGGATTATGCGTATGGCTAAAAAATATATGCCTGATACGGATATTCACGTAAGCACGCAGGCAAATATTTTAAACTATGAAGCAGTAAGGTTCTGGCAGGATATCGGAGCAACAAGAGCTATCTTAGCAAGAGAACTTCCGATAAAAGATGTTGCGGAGATTAAAGAAAAAGTTCCTGAAATGGAATTGGAATGTTTTATTCACGGCGCACAATGTGTTTCCTTCTCCGGAAGATGCCTGCTTAGCGACTACATGACCGACGGCGAAAGAAAAGCTAATTCAGGAAACTGCTCGCAGCCTTGCAGATGGAGCTACAAGCTTGTGGAAGAAACCCGCCCCGGACAGTATTACGAGATTGAAGAGAACGAAAAGGGCACGCATATTCTGAGCACAAAAGACCTTTGTCTTGTGCGGCACCTTAAAGAAATGATAGAAGCCGGAATTGACTCGTTTAAGGTTGAAGGGAGAACTAAGAGTTTGTATTATGTTTCTGCTGTTGCAAAAGCTTATAGAGAAGCAATTGACGCAGTTATGAAAAATCCTGATGCGGATATGGAAGAATATTATCAGGAGCTTTTAAAAGTAGGAAACCGCGGTTACACAACAGGTTTTTACTTAGGCGAAGGCTACCCCAAAGACGGTTACAGCTATGATATATCTAAAGGGCTTGCCGGAGCAGACTTTTTGTGCGAAATCCACGATTTTGACGGAGAATATTATAAAATTAAAACTAAAAATAAATTTAATAAGAATGAGGATATAGAGATAATTTCTCCGTCTGAAAAATTTGTCACTCAGGTTACTGAGATAAAAAATTTAAAAGATGAAGATTTAGAACTTGCAAATACAAATGACGAGCTTCTGGTAAAATTTACCAGAGCACCAAAAGAGTATAAATATGCGCTTGCTAGAACGGTAGGGATAAAATAATGTTAATGAAACCTGATTATAATTTAAAAAGTATTTATGAAATAGATTTTGCCGAACTAAAATCTCAAGGAATAAAATGTGTAATGTTTGATTTGGACAGCACGGTTATGGTCTCAAAATCCGCAGATTTTCTTCCTGAAACAGTAGAGTGGTTTAATACATTCCTGAAAGATTTTGAAGTTGCAATAATATCTAATAACAAGAATGAAAAATATATAGAAAACGCGTCAAAAATAGCTCCTTGCAGGGTAATAGGCCGTGCAAACAAACCAAACCCCAAAATAATGAGAGAATATTTAGCATCCGTAGGAATAGAGCCGTGCTGTGCAGTAATGGTCGGAGACCGCCCGTTAACGGATATTCTTGCCGGCAAGCTTTTAGGCTGCAAGACTATTTTAGTAGGTTCGATTAACCCTAAAGAGAACCTGCCTACAAAATTCGTACGCGCTCTTGAGCGGAGTACAATTCGCGGTTAAAAAGTTTTTGTAAATTTTTCTAACAATCGTATATACTCTATCTTGTTATATAGTTTATATGTAATTATAATAGTGTCAAGGTTACACTTAGTCGAGTAGGGATAAAATATTGAAAATTACCGGTATCAACAATCAAATTAGCATACACAATACTCAATCACAGAATAATAACAAGAGTAAAAAACAACCAACGGCATTTAAATCTTTAAGCATGATGTCTGCATTAGGCAGTACCGGAATTATTATGCAATGGATAGAAAAGCAGGGTTATCTTGTTTCTTTCCTGATACAAGACGGTCTTGGTATGACTTTACCACGTGTTATAACTGGCTTTCATAGAGATAAAGAAGTTACCGGTAATTATAACGTACAGGAAGGACTTGAAGTATTAGGCCGCGAAGGTATGACAGGGCCTTATATTATAGGTGTAGCGCCTGCTGTACTTGCTGTTACAGGATTATTTTGCCGTACAACAAATACAAATACAAGACTCATTAAACGCCTTAGCGAAAGCTTCAAACAGATGGTTAAAGACCCTAAGTTTGATTCAGCAGTAATGCAGGATGCTAAAAAGTTTAAACAGGAATTTTATAAGTATCATATAGGTTCAATCTATAAAGAATCTGTTCCCGGAGATAAAAACCCGCAGGAAACAATAAATTATATTCTTGAAGAAATGAAACTTGTAGAACCGAATAACAAGAAAAAAATTAGAGACGCTGCCTTAGGACGTATTCAGGCAAGAATTAACAATAAAATGGTAGAAACTACGCCTGAATTATACAAGGTTAATACTCTTATGGTAGGCGATGAAAAAACAAAACAGGCTTTTAATTCCGGCGAAGTTATTACTGCAATAAGAGATTACGGTATTGATGCAATAGAAAGAAATAAAGAACAAAATTCTATAAATGAGCAGGCTATTGATAATATGAAAAACAGCTTTGCAACAAAGAGATTTCTTACAAATATTGCCAATGTTGTTCTGACATTAGGCGGTCTTTCATTAATTCCTAAGCTTTATGTAAGAGGCGATGTAGCACCGGGGGCGAAGGTACACTCTCATAAAAATGGAAATCAAAATCTTGCAAATAGTCCTGCCGAAGGAAATACTGCTCCAGCATTTAAAGGAAAAGGGATTAATAATGACGGAATTTTAACCAGAATGGGTAAATTCTTATTGAAGCACACTCCTGAAAAAGTACAGGCTCTTCTGGAATATACCGGCTATAATTTCTCAAAAACAACTTTTGCATTGCTTGCAACATTCGGTCTTCTTGGTCCTAGGGGGTTAAAAGCCTGGGAAAGAGCACAGGTTGATGAAAACGGTAAAAAAGATTTGACTGAACTGCATGAAATCCTTTTAAGAGATACTGTTTCATCTTTATCTGTTGTATTTGCTGTTCCAATGATGACTAAGGCAATAGTTCGTTCTTACGAAAATAAAATGGGATTTATTCTCACTAACCGCGCATCTGACGGAAAAAATTGGTTCAAGAAGTTTATGGATATTATCTGGCCTTACAGTAATTTAGAAGTATTATCAGTTGCTGATTTAGATGCAATATATTCTGATATTGACTCTAAGGCTAAATTGCTTAATTTTTCAAAATTTATCAGTGATAAAGGCGGAGACTTGCAGAAAATTATCTCAAAATCTGAGAATGCAAATTTGATGTTTAATGATAAAACATTTACGCTTGAATCTATAAACAATCTTAAAAAAGAAGAAAAGAACAAAAAAATAATTGAAGTATTTGAAAAATTTAATGGTTCAAATGATATTATTACAAAAATGATGAAAGGCGCAGGAGATATTAAACATAATAATATTGCAAAGATGGCAAGAGGACTTAATTCATTGCCTGGCTTCCTTTCAACAGTTGTTTTATCACCAATACTTCTGGGAATATTGATACCAAAACTTACATATTACAATACAAAAAAAGCTTATGAAAAAAAGACAAATCATGACTAAATATTTTTCAAATGTTTTATTTGAATATTTGGTTTTAGTATGATTGAAATTACATCAATTCTGTATTTTTTATAATTAGGATTTTCCTGTAAATATGTAAATAATCCGGTTTTGATATTATTATATTTACTCCTTGTAATAGCTTCTTCCGGTGCTCCGCATTTATTTGTGCTTCTTGTTTTGACTTCAACAAAAACCAGAGTATCTCTGTCAAGCGCAATAATATCAATCTCGCAAAACCTTGAAAACCGCCTGTTTGTCTCAAGGATTTTGTATCCCTGTTTTTCAAGATA
>CALUVK010000040.1 GCA_944324205.1 Candidatus Gastranaerophilales bacterium
AATCGGACGATTGTTCTAAGGGTTTTTATTTCGGAGGATTTTATATTGTTAAACAAAATATCTATTCACCAATCTAATGTTATGAGATTTTTTAAAAATTCGGTTGCCGGTACAATGCTTGCATTAGCATCGAGCAATTTATTAACCGGCTGTACTAATCCAGCAGATAGGTATCCTGAATTGCTTAAGGACTCTGTTGAAATTAATAACGAGATTAAATATTTAAAACAAAATCTTGATAAACATTCAATTTCTGATTATCAAAATTACCATCTTAATCCAGATGTCCCTGACATTGATAAACTTTTAAAAGATTATAAAAAGAGAGATTTAGCTAAAGCAGAACAGAAAATGGAATATACAAGAGTAACATTGTCTACAGTTCGTAAGTGTATGGCAAAAGAAGAGAAAATGATTGGTGATGAACCTGCAAGTTCATTTTTAAAAGTTATTTTCGGAGGTCTTTTAGTTATAGGTGCCGTACATTCTATTATTGAACGTATCCGAAGGTAATATATTATTAAGAAATTTTTAATTTATAATATGAATGTTAGTTTTTTGTGTTTTATTTATTTAATTCATATAAAAATCTTAGACCTTCTAGAGTTAAATATGGATTAATAAAATCAAATTGTCGGCTCATATATTTTGAAATAAGATTTGAGTAGCCTCCTGTTGCAACAATAACAGCTTTTTCTCCAAGTTCTTGCTCACATTGTTTAATTAAACCTTCTATTGCACAGGCAGAGCCACGTATAACACCTGACAACATTGCATCCACAGTATTATTTCCAATGGCAGTATTAACAGTATCTGCTTCAATACGAGGCAATTTTGATGTACTCTTATTTAATGCTCTGAATTGTAAATTAAGTCCGGGCATAATTACACCACCAATAAACTCTCCGGATTTGTTTAAAATATCGAAAGTTGTAGCAGTACCTAAATCCACTATTATAGTTGGTTTTGAATATAATATGTACGCTCCGCAGGCATTAGCAATTCTATCAGCGCCGGCTTCTTTGGGGTTTTTAAGGTTTATTTTTATTCCCAAGTTCATTTTGTGCCCTAAAAGTAATGAATTCAAATGAAAAACATTGTCACAAGCATGTTTTATTAATGTGCTTAATTCATCTACAACAGAAGCTATAATACAGGCTGAAATATTATATTTTTTTAATAGAGAGTGTAGAAGAATTTCATATTCTTCCTGTGGGAGTTCTCTATCAGATGCCAGCCTGAAACTTTCTAAAATACTTTCGTCTTCAAAAACTCCAAGTGTAATATTTGTATTTCCTATATCAATTGCAAGAAGCATTATACTTCTCCATAATTTTGTAATGTTTCATTTAAGATTTGAATCATCTCGTCACGGTATATTTTAGGATTAATTATTTCACATTTATCGTCATATCTTAAAAGTCTTGAAAACAGAATATCTTTGTTTTCACCTCTATTTGAAATGGTTATAGTATCAGTTTTTTGTTCTAACAACTGCTCGTTTTCCCTAAGAGTGTATCTTTTGGCTAAATCTCCTTTTAATACAAATATTACGGAAGGATCTTTAAAATTTTGAATAAATTTTTGTGTGAGAATTTCTATTCCGGATACTCTAGAAGAGTCAACCATTCGTTCTTTATTGTTGTAATAAATATTAAAAAAAGTTTTTCCTTTATTTTCTACCATTTTTAATGGAATACATTCAAGTATTTGTTTGTTTTTTAACATCAAATTAATTTTTCTTTTATCTGTAACTGCTCCTTCAAATAATTCAGATGTTAACTTATATGAATTTTTTTCTACACGCGCAATTTTTTTATTTGAATAACGATTAAGTTTTTCTACAAAACTATCAAAAACTTTTAAGGCACGGCTTGTCATATTTTCTTTTACAGCATTTTGTAAATTCTCCAAAAGCGTAATATCAGTATTTGTAAGTTCTAAGCCAAAAGGCATACTTGCTACAAAATATTTATTATGAATTTTCGGAATATCAATGCCACAATAACGACAGGTATTAATATATTTGCTTATAACACTATTATTAAAAATAGGCGTTTCTTCATTGGTATTAAGTTTATTGATTAACTCTTGCATTGTATAATTACCCTGAAGTAGTACTTGCAAAGTTTTTAATACCTGTATTGATGATAAGTTCTTTTTTAAAGACTCTTTAATCATTATAACATTTCCTCATGTCTTTTAATTTTTGTATAATTTTTTCTCTAAATTCCTCAGGTTCCAAAACGGTACATGCAGAACCAAAAGATAGTATTCTTTGCATTGCAATAAAGTCATTATAATAATTTCCTTCAACAACGAAGCCGTCTTTTCGAGTTTCTAAAATATTCTCATTTTCCTCAAGATTGTTTACGCCGAAATTTTCCAGAAAAAATTTTACGTAAGTTCCTTTTAACTTAAAAATCTCGGAGTTTTGTATTCTGGATAAAATAGATTTAATTCTTTTTATGTTAAGAGTGACAGCTTCTTTTTTATTTAAGTCATATCCCCAGAGATAAATTTTATCATTTTGAAATACAAGTTTTTGTGCTGCAACTTCTTTTCGAGAGTCTTCTTTTGCACCGGGAGTATTGTATATAAGTTTTAATATATTATTTTCTTTGCAATCTTCTAACAATTCGGTTATTGTTCCAAGTTCGAAGTTTTTTAATACAGAAAGACCATATAATTCTTCTTTGATTTCTGAATCTGTGACATGAGCTGCTAATTTCTTAAAAAGATTATCATACTTGAACAATAACAAAATATTAGAAGTATCTTTTACTTTTTTATAAACTTTTCTAAGAAGTGCAATCTCATCACGTGTTATGTTAAGTGCAAAAGGGTGTTTTTTTATAACATATCTGAAATTAGTTTTTGACGTTGCATGTGTAATGTCACATCCCATAGTTCTCAGGGTATTTAAATCTATTCTAAGGATGTCATTTGAATGTTCCGGCTCCATAATTTTAAGGTTAATAAATTCTTCTCTTATTTCTTCAAGAGTTTTAGGACCATCAATCAACATCCATAAAAGTAAGATTGAACGCACACCTGTTAGTGATATTTGATTTAAATCTGTTGTTTTTTCTGTATTAATTAGCACAAAAATCCTCTCCATTTATTTTGGTATTAATATTATTTACATAAATCTGTTAAATATTCAATCGTTTCTTCGCAAAAATATTTATCTTTTGCACTAAAAGGTAAAACATCTCCTGAAAATTGTCTCTTTATATTGGCCAAAACGCCTGCCTGTCTATTTTTAGAAACATAATCTATTTTGGTAACAATTGTAAATATGGGTAAATTATAAGCTTCAACCCACTCACGCATTGCAAAATCATTTTTCTGGATATCATGACGTGCATCAATAAATTGAATAAGAGATTTAATTTGAGTTCTTTTAAGCAAATATTCTTCTAAATTTTTTTGCCATCTAGCTTGCGTTTCGCGTGAAATTTTTGCATAACCGTATCCGGGTAGGTCTGCTATCATAAATTTATCAGAAAAATTGAAAAAATTAATTAATCGGGTTTTGCCCGGTGTATTAGAAGTTTTAGCCAGTTTTTTGTTATTACATAAAGTATTAATAAAAGAGGATTTGCCAACATTAGAACGACCCAAAAGCGGAAACTCTGGAAGGATACTTTCCGGACATTGGGCGAGCTTTTCAGCACTTATTACAAAATTGGCATTAAGCTGTTTCATTTTCTTTTTCTTTCTGTTCTTTTTGTTTAGCTCTATGAGTTACTAGTGATAGCAAATTGTAGAGTTTTTCATTATTAACTACGGTAAGTTGAGCTTTATCTTTCATTAAACTAACATCTATAGAAGGTTTTTTTTCAAAAATATTACCAGTTTGTACACTTACTATTTGAATTATATTACTTTTTAATATGCTTAGGGGTTCTTTCAAAAATATTTCAAATGTTTTAAATATGTTCATAATTCAGCTTCCAAGTTTAGTATAGATATTGTATAATAGATTAGGGGAAAAGTAAATCTTAAAATGAACGAGCTGGATAAAGAATATATAGAAGGATTTAAGACGTATTTGAGTGTGGAAAAGAACTTTTCCGAATGCACACTTAAAGCTTATTCTTCTGATATTGTGAGTTTTATACTCTGGCTTGATGGTGCGGACTGTCTTAAAGCTGACTTTAACAAATTAAGGGAATACTTGCATTTTATCCAGAGATTTGATTACAAAAAAACAACCATAGCAAGAAAAGTTGCTTCAATCAGAACATTTTATAAATTCCTGTTTAGAGAAAGATACATTGACACTAACCCCGCACTCTCTCTTTCTGCCCCAAAGCGTCCTAAGTCGCTTCCGAAATTTTTAACGCCGGATGAAGTCGAGAAAATTCTAAATAATGTTAAAATTGAAACTCCGGCAGGTTTTAGAAACAGAGTTATTCTGGAACTTCTCTGGGCAACAGGCATGCGCGTTTCAGAGCTTAGTAACCTTAATTTTGGAGACTTAAACCTTGATGAAAACGAAATCAGGGTTTTCGGTAAAGGCGCAAAAGAGCGGATAGTGCTTGTATCTGACAGGGCAAAAAATTATTTAATCCAATATATTCAATCTGCCCGAAAACTTATTGCTCCGGATTACGACACGGGAGAAATCAATGATAATACTCCGCTTTTTATAAATAACACGGGTTTCCGCCTACAGAACAAAACAATAAGAAAAGCTATAAATGAGACGGTGGAAAAAATTGAACTACCTAAAAAAGTAACTCCCCACGTATTCCGCCACAGTTTTGCAACAAAACTCATTGAAAACGGAGCCGACTTAAGAGTAGTACAAGAGCTTTTAGGCCATGCCGGAATTTCAAATACCCAGATTTACACCCACATATCTATGAAACATATGCGTGACGTATACGAAACCGCCCACCCGCATGGCGCGGATTAAATTTACTACTATTTCATTTTACACTGAAGATAATAAAAATAATGAATAATTTGAATCGTTGCTAATAATTCCGTAATAGATTCTAATTCATATTTCAAACTTTCTTCTAGGTTTTCAAGCTTTTTCAAAATAAGTTGTTCTAAATCAAGTTCCATAAAATTTCCCTCCGGACAAATAGGTCAATGACTTATAATTCATTATGTGGAAAAATAGGTCATATGTTAAGAGTTAAAAGTTTAGGTCTGAATATAAAAAAATACAGAGAGGCTAAAAAGATAAGCCAGGAAGTTTTAGCTGAAAAATTAAACTTATCAAAAGAATACATCTGCAGAGTCGAGAAGGGGCAAAAATATATGAGTCTTAGAAAACTTTTTGAACTAGCTGATGTTCTTGAAATAGGATTCAACCAACTGGCAGATTTTCAATAAACCTAAGCTTCGCTTTCAGCCGGAAGCATGTTCTTCGGAATATATTCTTCTTCCTCCTCCGGTGGTAAATTAATCGGCAGACGGAAACCGAAAGTTGAACCTTCACCCTCTTTAGAGTTTACAAAAACCTGCCCGTGGTGGTGTTTTTCTACCGTGACTTTTACAAGATGAAGCCCCAAGCCGGTGCCTTTTACCGTATGCGTAGCATTTTCAACTCTATAAAATCTGTCGAAAACTTTCTTCTGGTCTTTTTCCGAAAGTCCGGGTCCCTGATCTTCTACGCTTACTTCAACATATTCACCATCACGGGAACGTTCGACACGGATTTTAATACGCTTGCCGTCAGGAGAATATTTTATCGCATTAGATAAAATATTCATAAACGCACGTGAAATGCTGTCGATATTTACATATATTTCAGGTAAATCAGGCTCTTTCATAATCGAAATTGTCAAATCGTGTTCTTTTGCAAGAACCTGAACTTGATTAACAGCATCTTCCACAATTTCAATAATGTCTGTTTTTGTTTTTTCGAGATGAACATTTTGAGCTTCATAACGTGAAAAATCAAGAATATCATTCACCATACGGTTAAGCCTTATAATTTCCTGATTCATAACTCCTATGAATTCTCTTTGCGTATTGAAATCAAAATCATTCCCATAACCATATAAAGTGTCAATATAACTTCTAAGAACAGTAACAGGTGTTCTTAGTTCATGTGATACATTCGAAATAAAATTAGAACGGAGTTGATCCATTTCAACATCTTTGGTAACGTCAATCAGGACAATGATATAACCGACATATGAATTTGAACGTGTAAACATTGGAGAAATGAGACATTTAAGAACTTTTCCGTCTATTTCTATATTGAAAGGTACAGGACTTCCATCATCATCAAGAGGAGTATCTTTAAACTGCGTAATTTTATCAGCAAAACAAAGTTCGCCTCCAGAGTCGCAAAATTGCTGAATTTGTGTTCCGAGAATATCTTTTTCTTCGACTTCAAGGAGTTTTTTTGCATAGTTATTAACCATTATAACTTTGTCATGGTTATCACAGACAACAACGCCGTTTACAATACTCATTAAGACAGCTTCAAGTTTGTTTCTTTCAAAGGTAAGGCTTTCAATAGTTTGTTCATTATACCTGCTGAGTTTTTCGGACATATCATTAAATGCTTGATAAAGTTCAAGAACTTCTTTATCAACATCCCGCTCATCAATTTTATATCCAAACTCACCTGTTGAAATCTTTTTAACTCCCTGATAAAGTTTTCTCAATTCGCGAGTAATGATAGAGGAGTTCATATAAATAATTCCGGCAATAACAAGCCATGCTATCACAAACACAATCGCGAGAGATGTGTTGGAAGCGGCGGAAACTTTATCCATAATATTTCCGCTTAAGCCGACTGTAACCGAACCTACATTTTGAGAAGAAGCCAAGTTCTTGACTTCCATCGGCGAGCTTACTATAATTCTTGCCCTTTCAGCCTGTTCCGGATAATCATCTTTGCTTGAATAAATAATTTTGGATTTATTGTCTTTAAAAATTATAAAAGCAATATCATTATTACTATTTAAAACAGAAGTAGAATTTGCTCTTAAAGCATCATATTTCGCAAGTTCAGGAACATCTTTCGTAACTTCAACACCTTCAATTGCAAGTGTTTTAGAAAGAACCTGTGCAAAATTTTTATAAGCACTGTTCATATTTTGGCTTACACTATAGGTGGCAAAACCTGCTGAAAGAAGTATGAATACAGTACTCACTCCAAGCCCTGCAAGTATAAGTCTGGTTTGAGCAGTCATTCCCTTCTTCTTAACTTTGGTTTTGTCTTTATAGCCGGCTTCTGTTTCCATACCGAAATTATATCATGTAAACTTTTCTTAAGCAATAAAACTTAGCATTGTTTTAAGCAATTTTTATTTAACTTTTTGCTGCATTTCACCATCAGATTTTGCAAGTCCGTTTTTAGCATTTGTTAAATATTCAAATAGAAATCCGTTATCTTTGTTTGCAACTTTATCACGTATATAATTATCTTTTGCAGTATTTATCACATTTTCTAAATCCCTGAAAGAAAATTTTCTATCTTCCATTTCTTTTGAAAATTGTTTTAGCTTTTCATCATTTCTATTTATAAAACTATTTCCATCCTTTATTTTTGATAAATGTGCTTTTGTTGCTTCATATAAGCATTCAGAATCGGGAAAAGGTATTTCATAAATATTTTTAAAACGGCTCATTGCAGCTCCATCCAAATTTTGCGCCGAAGCTGCTAGATTTGAAGTCCCTATAATAGTTAAATTAGGGACCTTTTCTGAACATTCATCAAGATAATTCAAAAATATAGAACGTTCTTCCGGTTTAAATCCTAATGCATTTACCATTGATTCTCTTGGGATAATAATAGCGTCTATTTCATTAAATGTTACAACAAACTTTTTATCAGGCTGAGATGCTGCGGCATGTATAACAGAATTAAATTCAGCCTTTAAATTTTCATTATGTAAACCAACCCAGCGTCCATTAAAATCAGAAAACTTGATTTCTTTGTATGAAGCTCCCAGAGTTTTTGCATAAATTTTTGCAAAGTAAGATTTGCCGACTCCTGGAGGACCGCAAAGTAAAAATCTGTTTTTACCGGCTGGGTGTCCAGCTTCTTTTATAACCTTATCGTTTGCTTGTGCAACAGCCAATTGATTTTCTAGTACGGAACGCAAATTCTTATCTAAACTTTTGCAAGTTTTGAGTATTGGAATTGTATTGTCGTCTGCTAACGATCTAAACATTTCTGAATGGAAAGTTCCTTCTGTTGATGGATTATTTATGTGTTTGGCAATTCCAAAACAAATTGCACTTATACCTAACAATGTAACTATTGCAGTTAATTTTTGCATAGCTCCATTTAAATGAGCTAAACTTTCTTCTGTTGTTGGAGTTTTTTTGCCCGAGTTTGTTTTTTCCTTTCGGAATGTTAATTTTGATTGTATATTTGAATTTGAGAACTGACAATACTTATTGTAGTTGCAACTGAATTGTGAAATTGGATATATCATTATAAATTAACTGTCACCACCGTCTTTTTTATCTTTTTCTTCGAGTTTTTCATCTAATAATGCTCCAAGCATTGCTCCTGGTGCAGCTCCGAGACCTGCAAGTCCCATAGCCGCAACTGCCGGCGCAAACACAACAACAGCTGCTGCTCCTGCAATCAAACCGGTTATTTTAAAGAGATTTCCTTTAAAACTAGGTGCAGACGCTGGATTTGGTTCATTTTTCCTTAAATTACCAGTTACAGTTCTGTTGTTTTTTTTGTGTTGTACATTACTTGGCATCTGATAAGTTGTAATACTACTTACTCTCATAAACACCTCCTTGCAGAAATAAAACAAATATATTACTTATTATACAAAAATGAAAAATCATGTCAAATGAGCATTTTTAGGCACAACTGTTACACCGCCATCAGAGACATAAAAACCGCGCGCTAAATCTTCTTCTTTATTGACTCCGATTTTGGTATATGGCGGAATATCAACATTTTTATCAATAATAGCTTTTCTGATTTCAGAGTACCTTCCCACATTAACGTTTTCCATTAAAATACTGTCAGAAACCTGAGAGTAGCTGTTAATCTTGACTTTCGGAGACAATATGCATCTTGAAAGCATACCGCCTGATACAATACATCCTTCCGACACCATTGAATTTGTAGCCATACCGACTCTGTCACCTTCCTGCCAGATGAATTTTGCGGGAGGGTAGTTGTAATTAAATGTCCTAATCGGCCACTCTTTTGAATACAAATTTAATTCCGGCTCATAATCCAATAAATCCATATTCGCCTGCCAGTAAGCGTCAATACAGCCTACATCTCTCCAGTAACCCTTTTCTTTTTCGGTCATTCCGGGGAAGTCATTGTCGCTAAAGTTATAAATATAAACCCGTTTCCCCTGATTTAAAAGCATAGGGATAACATTTTTCCCGAAATCGTGATTAGAACCCTCAATTTTAGAATCCTCTTCGAGTGCATTTAATAAAATCTCTTTGTTGAAGATATAGTTTCCCATAGAAGCAAGACACATATCAGGCCTGTTTGGCATTGGCTTCGGCGGTGTCTGCGGTTTTTCAACAAAACCTGTCAGACGCCAGTTATCATCAACTTCTATTATGCCAAATTCATGCGCATCCACTATCGGAATAGGAATGGCAGAAATAGTTAAATCCGCATAATTAGATTTGTGAAACCTTAGCATTTGTCTCACATCCATCTTATAAATATGGTCGCCTCCAAATACACACACATAATCAGGATCTTCATCTTTTATATGAAAAGCGTTTTGAAATACAGCATCCGCTGTCCCCTGATACCAAGCCCCTCCGGTTCGCATTTGGGCAGGAACCAGATCAACATACTGGTTTAAAAACGGAGATAACGCCCAGCCGCGGGTTATATGTTTGTTCAAAGAGTCTGATTTATATTGGGTTAAAACTTTTATCTTATAAAAACCCGAATTAATAAAATTGTTTAATACAAAATCAATTATTCTGTATCTTCCACCGAAAGGAACTGCAGGTTTGGCTCTTTCCTGTGTAAGCGGATGAAGTCTCTTTCCCTCGCCGCCGGCTAAAATCATTACCAAAGCGTCATTTATTGACATATATCCTCCTAGATTTATAAATTAATTGTATCAAATTTTAACGATTATTAAAATCATTCTTTAGAATGGAATATTTGTGTATGATATAATTTTTGTATGAGAAAGATTAGAAAGCTTTATTATTTTGACAGAAAGAATATGCAGGAGATGATATCGGTTCTCAATAACAGGGATACTTATATCAATAATATTATGTTTAATCCGCTTATTCCCTTGCATCATTTACTTCCTTTAAAGCTGAAATTTTTACCTGAAACATATGTTCTTAAAGATAAGCAAGAAATTAAGGGTTTAATAACGGTTGCACCTTCAAGATGTCCTATGAGGAAAATGGAAATTCAAAGATTGTTTTTTGAAGAAAACTGTTATGAGGATGCAAGTGAATTGGTACAGTTTGTTGTTTCCAAGTATAAGGCAATGGGAGCTTTTTCGTTCGTTGTAAGAGTTGATGATTATATGCCGGAACTCCTTAAAATGTTTGTTTCAAAATGCGGGTTTAGCCAGATTTCTTATGAAAAATTGTGGAAAATTGGAAATACAAGTTTTGCTTTTAATCCGAAAGATTTTAGAGAGTTCAGGAATTCGGATTCGCCTACAGTTTCAGCTTTATATAATGAGTCTCTCCTTCCGCATATCAGGCCTCTTTTGAGTAAGGATGCAAAAGAATTCAAAGAACTTTTTCTTAAAGGGCTTTCATATTTTAGCGAATATAAATATGTTGTAGAAGATAAAAAGTCAAAAAATATTCTTTGTTACTTATCTATTACAACTTCTGATAATGAGAATTATGTTTTAGATATTGTTCAATCTTCATGGATAGATGTTAATCTTGAGGCAATAATAGGTTTTGTCCAAAGCAAAATAGCCAAGCGTACTAAAGAATATAATCTTTTCGTAAAAACAAAAAAATATACACAGCTCGGGGAAAAATATGAACAAGAATTTATAAATAATAAATTTGAATGTGTTCAAAACCAGATAGTTTTAACAAATACATCTGCAAGAATTATAAAGGAACCTGCTCACAGTGGTCGCTTTACAATCCTTAATCAAGTGTTTAGCGGACAAACAGCTATACAAAAACGTCAGCAAAAATTCGGTTTTGTAGCAGAATCAGATTGTAAATAAATGTAAAATTTTACTTTTTAATGTGTTACTGCTTTTTGAGAATGTGGCATTAATAAAGTATAATAATCAAGGATATGATTGTATGTCAAAGAAGTTAGCAGAGCAGTTA
>CALUVK010000041.1 GCA_944324205.1 Candidatus Gastranaerophilales bacterium
GAAAAAACAAAAGGGCGCAAAGTTAGAAAAGAACTAAAAGCTCAAAATAAAGGCGGAGATGATTATCAAAATGATGCGGTAAAAGAATTGAAAACTGAAAGTAACATTTTTGCAAGAAGAAATAAAGTTGAAAAGAGAAACGAAGAAATTACAAAAATAACAAGAGATGATTTGAAAAAAGAACTCGGAAGAGATTTATTTGAAAAACTCAACAGAGCATATTTACCTACAGTACAAAATACAGACGGAAGTTATGATTTAAGCAAACTTTCAGAAGAAATCTTAACAAGAGTCGGAGCTGACTATCAAGTTAACCGTTCACAAGATGAACAATTATCTGAAATAAAAAATATCGCTAAACATTTAAGAAGTATTACCGGTCAAGAATTTAGCGATAAAGAAGTTAAAAATCTTATTGACTTCTGTGAAATTAAAAGAGAAAGAAAAGACAGATCTTTAGGAACAGTTGCAAATAAAGCATTATTAGGTTTGCCGGCATTATTATCTGGTGCAATCAGCGGTTTGGCACTCGGCAACAACTTACATGTTTCCCAAAGAGTTAATATTGTAGTAGATAATCAGAATGCTGCCGATGATTTTATAGAACAGTTAGAACAACAAAATATAAACTATGATACTACTAATTTAACCAAGGGCAAAGTTGCTATTAATATTAAGCAAGAAGTCTTAAAAAATGATGCTGTTTTAAGAACTCTTGAAGGCTTGGGTATCGGAGTTTTAACAAATGCACTGTGGGCATTGGTACTCGGTTCAGATCTTGATGAAAAATCTTGTATGTCACTTTCTGACTATGATATAAATGATCCTAAATATACAGATGCAAAACTTTACAAAGAATACATCAGTGAAAGCTTCAACAATCCGGAAAAAGTAAAAGCAATTCACACATTAGTAGATACATATCAAAAACAATACGGTGATGAATGGCACACACATTTCCAACAGGCCTTAAGAGATATGGCAGGTATCGGATCAAAATTAAATCCGGAAGAATGCTTAATGATGAAATATCTTAAACCAGAAAAACCGGTACAAACAAGACCTGTTGAAACGACTCCGGTTCAAGATGAAAATAATGAACAAGACACAACACCTGAAGAAAAATGTGCAGCTACTATTGAAGATGAGTACACCGATACAACATTCACATATACAAGACAAGGCGGCGATACTTGGAAAGAAATCGTAAAAGCATTCTATCCTTGCCTTGAAGAAGATTACGGTATGTTCGGTAAAGACGGTGCAATCAGAAGACTTAAGAAAGCTTTAAGTTATAACGAAGACGGTACATTTAACAAAGAAACTTATAAAGCTTTACTTGAAGGCGGCGACCTTCCTAAGACAATGAAATTACCGGCACAAATTGACGGATGCGACAGAGTTGATAACGCGAAAGTTAAAAAAGTAAAAATTCAAAGCGGAGGTAAAGCAAAAATCCAAGCTGTCGGTAATGGAAGCGGATATTATACATACACCGCAGAAGACGGATGTGACGGACAAACCGCAACCGGTTCTTCAAGACAGGAAGCTTTAACTAACTTAAAAACAAAAACCGGTAAAACTTATACAAATGAACAAGAATTATTAAAATAGTACAGAATCTATGGTTGTTTTCTTTAAAATATAAAGAGACGGTTTAAGAAAAACCGCCTCTTTCTTTATATATCCAGCTTATTTAATTAAGCAAGAACATCTTCTAAGTCACCAAGAATTCCTTCGTTATTGCCTCCGCAATCGCAGTTACACTTGAAGTTTTCAAGGATTTCTATGATTCTGTCTAATTGATCTGTATAATTCGGATGTGCTTTTAGCAAGGCTAATATTTCATCTAATATCTTAGAATTGTCATTGATACCGTCCATCTTGTTATTGATTTCTTTTAACAAACCTTCAATTGTTGTTGTATCAACATTTACATTGATATCAAGATTTTCAAGCAATTCTTTGTATTTTTTGTAGTTAGCTTCATCATGCTGCTTCCATAATTCTTCTAACTGGTCAAGCGTTATTGAAGAACCACTGCCCGTACCATCACTGCCTTCTATAATTGTTTGAATTTTCTGAATTTCGACTTTTAAGTCTGCGACAGCACTATTCAAGTTTTGAAGGTACTTGTTAGCAATTGTTTGGTTAGATACAACAGTATTCATATTTTTATCAATACTGCTCAACAAGCCTAACGCACTATCAAATTTAGAGTCAAATTGTGATAACCATTGATTTACTTTTTGAGACTGTTCTCCGATTGCCTTATACATTGCATCTACAGTTGCCTGTAACTTATCAAGCTGTGCTTCAAGATTTTTAAGTTCACTGGTTATATCAGTATTACCGTTGTTTACGGCGTTTGTAACTTCATTGATTGCATCAATAATCTCATCTTTAGAAAGTCCTGCAAAGATTGATAAATCATCTAATTTAGCGCTAATTGTCTGCATTTCTTCCAACTGTTTCTGTTCTGTTTCGACATATGTTTTTTGGAATTCTTCAATCTTTGCTTGTAATTCAGAAGATGACATATCTATAGCGTCAGCTATTGTCATGCCCATAAGCTTGAACATATCTTCCAGTTTTTGGTAATCAATACTGCCAGAACCGCCAGCCTGAATGTTCTTAATAGCATCAATCAATTCTTTATGTTTTGTATCATCTTTTGCAATTACAAGAAGAGTATCTGTATTAGCTTTAATAGCATCTAAGCTTTCAGCCATATCTTTTTGTGTTGCCTGCATTAAGTTTAATTGAGCAGTCTGGATTTTGTTATCAACTACAATAGATCCAAGCATTGCAAATTCTTTATTCTTATCATCAGTATATTGATCTCTGAATGCCTTGAAGTCGTTTATCATATCTGTTAGCTTTTGACTGATATTTTCTAAAGTTCCTTCAATTGATTCTAATTTAGCGACCAATTCTTCCAATTTTGCTAATGTTTGAGCATTGAATTCACCATCTTCTTTAATAGCCTGTTGATATAAGTTATAGAATTCATTTAGCTGTTCTTGAGTAATCTTATCATTAGCATACATTTCAGGTAACACTTTTACATAGTTCATAACTTTGGTTAAAAGCTCATTTGTCTTGTTAAGCTGCGCATTTGTTATTAATCCGTTCTGGTAAATTCCAGGTAAGATGCTTACAAATTTTGTAATACCGCTTAACATTTGATTGCTGATTTGTGTTGCCTGGGTATTCTTTTCGATTGCTTTAATAATTTGAGCAGCATTCATGTTTTCTACCTGGATTTGAGTATAGCCCATATGCATCATTGCTGCTATGATATCATTTTTATTCATCTTAAGAGTAGATACAACAGTTTCAAAGTTAGCATTACTGTCAAGATTTGCTTTCTCTATAGCATCTTTAATGTCAGTTTGAGCTTCAATTTGTTTATTATTCAAGATTATTAAACTATCGTTTTGTTCTGACATCTTTTGAAGAGTTTCATTTGTTATATCGCCTTGAGCAATAAGTTCTGCAAAACCTTGTTTATTAGTTTCAATCAATTCATCCTGTTTTGCAATCATTTGTTCAAAATAAGTGCTGAACTGTTGAAGTATGTTTTTAATATCACCAAGCAGGCTTTGAATAGTTTTCCAAGCTTCTTCTGCAGAAATTCTACCTGCATTTACATCATTAATTAACTGTTGAATTAATGCGTTTGCTTCCTCCTGTGTTTGACCGTTTTGTACTAATTGTTCAATGATAATTTCCTGATTTGCTTGATTTGTAACCATAAAGCTAAACATTTGTTCATAGAATTCACTAGCACTCATTTGTCCATCTTGTACAAGCTGGATTAATTGAAGCATATACTGATTTAATTGAGTTAATTGTTCGTTAGTAACTTTATTTTGTTCATTTTGTTCTTTTATAATTTCAAGCATTTGCTGCCAAATTTCTGTTATTGCAGACATATCAACATTCACTTCTTGACGAACTTCATACGGATCACAAGAGGTAAGGCTCGAAGCTGTACCTAATGTCATAAGTGCCATCAAAGTTCCCAGTGCAATTGATTTAAATTTCCCGCCCTGGAAAGCTATATTAGATTTATATGGAGCTACGTATTCTTTTTCTGCATTTTCTGCCGTTTGTTCCGGTGCAGTTTCCCTTAGAAAACTCAAATTAGTTCCTGTTGCAGTTGATAAGTCCGGATTACTTACCACATTATTCAAGCCTTGAAACATTAAGGCATTCATGCCTGTTTGCGGCTTATTTTCTTCCGGGGAGGGTAATATTACATTTGGATTAGAACCTTCTTTTACATCATTATTTACCCCTGCTTCGCCAAATTTAATCTTTTTGTTTAATAACAAAAGTTCTGTTGCATTAATGTTCATACGTTACGACTCCTTTTTGTATTTATATTTTTACTAGTATGTATAAATCGTAAAACAACTAAAAAAACTTTTTGCTAGTATATCGAAAAAATATTTACAAAAATTAATATTCCTTATTGTCAAAGAGATAATTTGTTTATATAATGTATAAGAAAATAGCAGGTATTAGTAAAACAGATAATGAAAAATATAATTGTTCAAAAATTCGGCGGAACATCAGTTGCCGATACAGATAAAATAAAAAATGTTGCCAAAGCCGTTATAAAAGAAAGAGAAGCAGGAAATGACGTTGTTGTTGTCGTATCAGCAATGGGGCATACAACTGATTATCTTGTTAAAATGGCAAAAGAAATTTCGGATGCACCTTCTTCAAGAGAAATGGACATGCTCCTCTCTACAGGAGAAGGAGTCTCTATCGCTCTGCTTGCGATGGCTCTTCAAGCAGCAGGATGTCCTGCGGTCAGTATGAATGCTATTCAAGTCGGAATTATGACAGAGAAAGTTCATTCGAAAGCCAGAATTATAAATATTAAAACGGATAAAATAAAAAGCCATCTTGCGAAAGGTGAAGTTGTTGTTGTAGCCGGTTTTCAAGGCGTAACAGATGATTTAGAAATAACCACTCTCGGACGAGGCGGTTCTGATACTTCGGCAGTTGCTCTTGCAGGAGCTTTGAATGCTAAAAGATGCGATATTTATACTGATGTCGAGGGTGTTTATACAACTGATCCGAGAATTGTTCCGAATGCTTCAAGACTTGAAGTTATCTCTTACGAAGAAATGCTTGAGCTTGCAAGAGTCGGGGCAAATGTACTACACCCCAGAGCTGTAGAAACTGCTAAACAATACAATGTACCTTTGAGAGTAAGAAGTACATTTAAATTAGATAATTTAGGAACTTTAATTGTAGGAGTTGACGATATGGAATTACACAAACCAGTTGCCGGAGTTGCATCAGATTTATCACAATTGAGAATAGTAGTTTGCGATGTTAAAGATCATCCGGGAACGGCAGCAATTCTTTTTAATGCTCTGGCTAATGAAAATATATCTGTTGACATGATTATACAATCTTACGCAAGAAAAAATCTTAATACGAATGACATTGCATTTACTATTGATAAAGGTGATTTAGATAAAACAATGGAAATCTTAAAAGAAGTCAACAAAAAGCTTGATTTTAGCAATGTATACGTTGATGATAAAATTGCAAAAATTTCAATTGTTGGTGCCGGCATGATTGACAGACCTGGTATAGCTGCTACGATGTTTAAAACCTTAGCAGATTTAGGTATAAATATAAAGATGATTTCTACAAGTGAAATTAAAATCAGCTGTATTGTTGCTGAAGATAGAGCTAAAGATGCAGTTGAAGGACTGCATAAGATTTTCCATCTCGGATGTGATACAATTGCAGAAGTAAAAGGCGACTTACCCGACGTATAAAAGAGGAGAAAAATGAAAAAAACACTGGCTTCAATAATAGCATTATCCTGTATTACATTATCTGCACTTGCAGGCGATAAGGAAGATGCAGAAAAGTTCTTTAATCATTATGTAAATTCTGCAAATAATTACAGTCCTGAAATCGCTCAAATGTATTCTCCAAGCGCTAAAATTATTAGACAGGTTGTAAAACCGGACGGAACAACACAGGATGTTACAACTAATACATCAACATATATAACCCAAATGAAACTCGGTCAAGCCGGTGCAAAACTAAGAAACTACAAAAATAATTATACAAATGTTGTTGTAACAGATGCCGGTAACGGAAAGTATAAAATATCATCTCTTAGACAACCAACTGGTGAAACATATAAGCTTAAAACATATATGATTGTCCAAAAACAACCAAACGGAAACTGGCAAATCATAGAAGAAATGATGCAAACAAAAGTGCAAACATTTTTAAAATATGCTAAAAAATAAAAGCTGTAAAATTAATAAGAAATTGCAAATTTCAGACATCCATTGGCTTTTGTATCGAAATCCTTGTATGCATTTAAAATCTTGCTAAATGGGTATTCAGAACTTATTAGAAAATCTGTATTTAATTTTCCCGCAGAAATCATTTCTAAAAGTTCTTTTGAGTGTATAGCATCAACACCACCGGTTTTAAAGATTAAATTTTTGCCATACATTACAGGTAAAGGAAGTATTTGTGCTTTTTCATACATAGCTACCAGTGCAATAATCGAATTTGCTCTTGCAATCTTCCAGGCTATTTCAAAAGTATTATCACCGCCTGCAGCTTCAATAACAGCATCAGCTCCCCTTGAAAAAGTTAACTTTTTTATTTCATTTTCAATATCACATTTATTCGGATTAAAAACATAATCAGCAAGACCGTGTATTTTTGCTATATTTAGACGAGCTTCATCAATATCAATAGCTATAATTCCACCTGCATTAAAAATTTTTGCAGAAGCCATTACACACAATCCAACAGGGCCGGCACCTATTACAGCAATTGTATCGCCGGATTTAATTTCACATAACTCTGCACCAAAATACCCACTTGATAAAATATCTCCCACAAAGAGAGCATTTCTAAAACTTACGTTATCCGGAATTTTGGTTAACCCTTTATCTGCAAACGGCACTCTTACATACTCTGCCTGACAGCCATCAATTGTACAACCCAGTTTCCAACCTCCGTTTTCACAATTATTTATATAACCTTGTTTGCAGAAATAACACTCACCACAAAAAGTTTCACAATTTGCGCTTACCCTATCACCAATTTTAAGATCACTTACACTGTCACCTAGCTCAATAACTTCTCCGACAAATTCATGTCCAAGAATAATATTTTTACAAGCTTTAGGAACATATCCATTTATAATATGTAAGTCGCTGGTACAAATAGAAGATAAACAAACTTTTACAATCGCATCTCGCGAATTTTCTATTTTAGGACGCGGACGCTCCGTTAATATGATATCATTTCCATCCCAAACAAGAGCTTTCATAAGCTTAATTATACCCCAAAAATCAAATAAAAAATCTGTATTGAAATATTACAACTTATTATAAGACAATATTAACTATTGACCGATAATTTATCAAATGAGATAATTTACTTATGAATTATTATAAAAAATATACGCCATATTTATTTTTAATACCTGCCGTAGCAGTTTTAATAGTATTCTTCTTTATACCTTTTTTTCAAACATTTGGATTAAGTTTTTTTGATTACTCTAAAAGCATTTATAATCCGACATTTTGTAATATCGACAACTATATAAAACTTTTTAGAGAACCCATATTTTATAAAGTTATGTTTAATACATTTCTATACCTTCTGATAGCAGTACCTTTTTTAGTTACATTTCCTTTATTTTTAGCAATATTAATCAATCAAAAAATAAGAGGAATAACTTTATATAAAATTATTTTATACTTGCCAGTAATAGTATCTATAGTAGTTGCAGCAATTGCCTTTAAATGGTTATATGCAACAAACGGGATTTTAAATTATATTTTATCAATATTCCATATTACACCTATAGGCTGGCTTGTTGATACAAATTGGGCACTATTTTCAGTTGCGGTTGTTACTATCTGGAAAGGTATCGGTTATTACATGATGATATATTTAGCAGCATTAATGAGTGTTCCTCAAGAGTTATATGAAGCATGTGACATTGATGGTGCTAATTTTTTTACTAAACACTTAACAGTAACCGTACCACATATTATGCCTACAATTGCCCTTGTATCTACTATAAGTACAATCTCTGCAATGAAAGTTTTCGCAGAAATTTATGTTATGACAAAGGGTGGTCCTCTAAATTCAACAAAAACAATTGTATATTACATTTACGAACGCGCGTTTGAAAATCTAGATTTAGGCTATGCTTCAGCATTAGCAGTTGTTCTTTTGCTAGTAGTTATGGCATTTTCTCTAATAAATATTTTTTGTTTTGAAAAAAATAAATATGGAGACATTTAATGAAAATACTTGTCATAACAGATTTGTATCCTATAAAAGATTCTGAAATAAATACGCCGCGCACAATTGCAGATTTTGTTAAAGGTTGGAAGCTGGCAGGACATGAAGTAAAGATTATAAAACCAAATTTTTTATTTAACGCTATATTAAGAAAAAAAACACTTTATAAATCAAATATTTATGGAGATATAGAAAATATAAACTATATTTTCCCATTTTGGGGAAATATTAAAAACAAAATAAAGAGAGATTTTACTCCTGATATTATCATTGCACATATGCCAAGCGGGATATTATTTGCAAATAAGCTGGGTTTACCTTTTGTAGCCGGAGTTCATATTTCAGATTTAGAAGTTTTAACAAACCCTCTTTACTCATTTTATTTCAAAAATGCTCTTGAAGCAGGCTATAAGAATGCAACAAAAATCGCTTGCCGCTCTTATGCAATAAAAAACAAATTTTTAAAACTCTATCCACAATATGAATATAAGACATTTGTATGCTACTCAGGTATTGATAAAAACCTAATTATAAAAAGAGATTGGCAAAATCGTAAAAAAGTTTTAACTTGTGCAAATCTAATCAAACGTAAACATATAGAAAAAGTCATTTTTGCGTGTGACAATCTTAATGTAGAGTTAAAAATAATAGGTGACGGCAAAGAATTCCAACACTTAAAAAAAATATCAAATAAACCCATATTCACAGGACATTTAACCCGAGAGAAAGTTTTTGAAGCAATGAGAGAAGCTGATATTTTTGCATTGCCCAGTATAAATGAAACATTCGGCATGGTATACCTGGAAGCAATGGCATCAGGCTGTATCACTGTCTGCACACAAGATGACGGTATCTCTGGTATTATAAAAGATGGATTTAACGGATATTTTTGGAATGATAATATTATCGAGACAATAATAAACTCATCAAATCAGGATTACATACTACAGAACAGTTATAATACTATATTAAATTTTACTCAAGAAAAAGCCTGTGAACATTATCTAACTTGCATCTTAGCCTAAATATAAATAGAATGTTCTATCTCAATTAAAAGCAACCACAATACTATTAAGCCTTGAAAATATGTCTTTTTTGTTTTCAATTAAAACTAATTCCCCTCGGAGTTTTGATGCACCAGGAAATCCATTCAAATAATAAGGAATAAATTTCCTGCAGAATTTAATACCAACCTCTTCTCCTCGAAACTCTATTTCTTTTATAAGATGCTGTTTAAAAAGCTCCACTTTTTCAAAAAGTGTCGGAGCTTGAATATATTCACCTTCGTTTAAATACTTTTCAACACGGTATAAAAGAGACGGATCACCAAGAACACCACGTCCGATGGCAATTCCATCAGCTTTAGAATCTTCTAAACATTGCACTGCCGTTTCAATCGAAACAACATCACCATTAGCAAAAAAAGGAATATCAATATTATGTTTTAATTCTGCGATCTTTTTCCAATCCGCTTTACCACCATACATTTGAGAGCGGGTTCTTCCATGAATAGTAATAAAATCAGCTCCTGCCTCCTGCATTTGCTGCGCAAATTCTATATAGTTCATCTCATCAACAGTATAGCCTAAACGAAATTTTACACTTACTGGTATTGAAACAGAGTTTTTTACAGCTTTTACAATTTCTACAGCTAAAGACGGCTTGCGCATTAACGCACTCCCATCGGAGCCTTTTACAACTTTATTTACAGGACACCCCATATTTATATCAATCATGTCTGCATATTTTTCCAAATACTTGGCACAACTTGCAATCATTTGCGGCTTATGCCCACTCAATTGATATGCGATCGGAGAGTGATTCTCCTCTCTAGCAGTAATAACTGTATCTTTTACTTGAGTTAAAGCCTCAGAGCTAATCATCTCTGTTGTTAAAAGACAAGTCTTCGAATATTCCCTAACCAGAGACCGCAGCACATAATCTGTAATTCCTGCCATTGGAGCTAATGACACGCGGCTAGAAATAAGAGTATCAACTTTAGTATTCATACATTACATTATATGATAAACATTTATCCAGCTGAAGTAACAACTTTATCTATCAGCCCATATTCTACTGCTTCAGCGGCTGAAAGATAATGATCTCGTTCACAATCCGCTTTTACTTTATCAAAAGCTTGTCCTGAATTTTCAGCCATAATACCAATTAACATGTCTTTCATCCGAAGGATTTCTTTAGCCTCTAATTCAATATCAGTAGCTTGACCTTTTGCACCACCCAGGGGCTGATGAATCATTATTCTTGCACTGGGAAGAGCCATTCTTTTTCCTTTTGCCCCAGCTGATAAAAGAAAAGCACCCATAGAAGCCGCTTCTCCTAAGCAGATAGTCTGCACATCTGCTTTTATTAAATTCATAGTATCATATATTGCCATACCTGCTGTAATAACACCACCAGGAGAATTAATATATAACATTATATCTTTTTCAGGATTTTCGCTATCCAACAACAGTAATTGAGCGACAATGGAATTTGCTACATCATCATCAATTTCTGTGCCCAGAAAAATAATCCTCTCTCTTAAAAGCCTTGAAAAAATATCAAAAGATTTTTCCCCTCTAGATGATGATTCAATAACTGTTGGCACATAACTCAATATCTTTTTAAAATCCGTTGTCATATATCTCTCCTTTAAATTCTTTACAATATTTTACAATAAATTAAAACCGGGTGCAAGATATAATCTTGTCCCCGGTTTTAATTTAA
>CALUVK010000042.1 GCA_944324205.1 Candidatus Gastranaerophilales bacterium
GAAATGCTCGGGAACTTTTCTTTTGGCGATTATTATAAAAAAGAAGTTATTCCGTGGGCTTGGGAATTTGTAACAGAGGTTTTGAAATTAGATAAAGACAGACTCTGGATTACCATTTTTGAAACAGATGATGAAGCTTATGATATTTGGAGAAGTATTGGTGTACCGGCTGAAAGAATAAAAAGAAAAGGTAAGAAAGATAATTTCTGGGGGCCTCCCGGTGCATCAGGCTCTTGCGGTCCGTGTTCAGAAATCCATTACGATTTAGGCGAACAGTACAAATGTTCAGATGACTGCGGAATTGATACTTGCGAATGCGATAGATGGGTTGAGATTTGGAATTTGGTGTTTACTGAACTTTATCAGGACGAAGAAGGTAATCAATCGCCTTTAGAAAAGAAAAACGTTGATACCGGTATGGGCTTAGAGCGTATTACAATGGTTTGTCAGGGGGTTGCATCAACTTTTGAGACTGACCTTTTGAAGCCTATTTTGGATAAAGTTTCTGAAATGAGCGGTGTTGCTTATAAAAAATCCGAAAAAACAGATATTTCTTTAAGAATAATCACTGACCATGCAAGATGTGTAACTTTCCTTATTTCAGACGGAGTAATCCCGGGAAATGAAGGCAGAAGTTATGTTTTAAGAATGATTTTAAGACGGGCGCTCCGACACGGAAAAATTTTGGGAATGGAATTACCGTTTCTTTATAAGCTTGTAGATAAAGTTGTTGAAATGTACGGTGAGGCGTATCCGGAGCTTATTAAGAATAAGGCAAAAGTTATTGAGGTTATTAAAAAAGAGGAAGAAAGGTTTGCAAAAACTCTTGATAGAGGATATAAAATGCTTGATGAGTTTATTGCGGACAAAAAGGATATAGACGGAGAAAGTGCGTTTAAGCTCTATGATACGTACGGCTTTCCGTTTGAATTAACAAAAGAAATCGCTTCAGAAAACGGATTAAATGTTGATGAAGAAGGATTTAAGGCAGCTATGCAGGAGCAGAAAGACCGTGCAAAAGCAGCAGCAGCTAAGATTTCTGTTACAGGCGATATTAAATATGCAAAAGTTGAGGACGAAGTCGGCTCTACTGATTTTGTCGGGTATGAAGAAGATGTATGTCAGGCTAAAATACTTGCTGCAATTGAAGGCGAAGGTTTTGTTGATGTTGTTTTAGATAAGACTCCTTTCTATGCGGAATGCGGTGGACAGGTTGGTGATAGCGGTGTAATCTTCAATGATAATTTGAAATTAGAAGTATTAACTACATTTAAAGTTAATCATTTATTTGTTCACAGGTGCCAGATAGTAAACGGCGAAATCAATATTGGAGAAGAAGTAACCGCTCAAATAGATTCAGCACGCAGAGCAGAAATCAGAGTTCATCATACATCGGCTCACCTTCTGCAGGCTGCTTTAATAAAGGTTCTTGGTGATGAGGTTCATCAGGCCGGTTCGCAGGTAGAAGAAAACCGGATGAGATTCGATTTTACGTTCTCAAGAGCTATGACTCCTGATGAAATACAAAAGACAGAAGATATTATGAATGAATGGATTGCAAAAAAGCTTCCTGTTCATACGGAAGTTATGGGAATAGAGGAGGCAAAGCTAACAGGTGCAACAGCTCTCTTTGGTGAAAAATACGAAGATGAAGTTAGGGTTGTTTCCATAGGTGGTAAATGTAATTGCGGAGAAATGTGCAATTATCAAAGCTCTAATGCTATTTCTATGGAATTTTGTGCTGGAACTCATGCAAGAAATACAGGTGATTTAAGACTTGTAAAAATCGTATCAGAAGGAGCTATCTCAGCCGGTACCAGAAGAATTGAACTTGTTGTGTCGAAAGCGGCGCTTGATTATTTGAATAAAAAAGCTGAAATTTCCAATATTCTAGAGGCTCGTTTTAAAGTTCATACAGATGAAGTTATTGAGCGTATAGATAAACTTACAGATGAAAATAAAGCACTTTTAAAAGAGCTCGAACAAGCTAAAGCTGATATGGCAAGAAGCAAATTTGCGACTTTTGTTTCTAAAGCGCAGGAAATTGAAGGTGGAAAGTTGTTTATATCAAAAATCGAAAACTTTGATTCAGACGCCATAAAAGCAGGAATTGAGCTTCTTGCAAATAAGCTCGGTGAAAGTGTAATTGTTCTTGCAAATGAAAGGATGGTTGTTGCAAAGGTTACTGAGGGTTTTGTTAACAAAGGAATAAATGCAGGAAAACTTGTCAGTGAAATTGCCCGAGCCACTGGTGCAAATGGTGGCGGACGCCCGAATTTTGCTCAGGGTGGAATAAAAGATCCATCAGTATTAGATGAAGTATTAGCAAAAATGGAAAATGAGCTTAGATAAATCTTTTTTAAGTTTATATGTAAAATGATGATACAAATCTTAATAAATAAGGCAATTCAAATCGATAATATGACTTTATATATATAGGTTAGAAAAGGTTGTAGAAATTTTAAATCCGGTAGCTATACCGGATTTTCTTTTAACAGCTCTTCTATAATACATTTCGCAGCTTCTAGGGCAGAATATTTATCTGATAGTTTTTCTTTTACATGCCCTAATTTTTCAATTATGTCAGCTCTATATTTTTTATCATATAAAAGTCTTTCTGTTTCATAACAGATATTTTCTTCATTAAATTTAAGTTGAATAAGTTCCGGAACAATATTCTCTCCGGTTATAATATTAGGCAAAGAAACCTTTTTAATGCATCTTACCATAAGATAAATTAAATAAAGTATCCACGGGCCTTTATATCCAACAATCATTGGAACTTGATATAAAGATGCTTCTAAAGCAACCGTTCCGGACGCGAGAATAAGAGAGTCTGACACGCTTAGTAGTGCCTGATTTTCTCCTTTTATAATTTTCATATCAATATCTTTTATATATTTGTTAAAGATTTCATCATTTAGATTTGGAGCATGTGAAATACAAAATTGTAGTTCCGGATGAAGTTTCTTTAAGCGTTTTGCGGTTTTTATAAAGGTTTTAGCCAGAAAATATAGTTCAATAGGTCTTGAGCCCGGAAAGATTGAAACCAGAGGCTTCTGAGGATTAAGATTATATTTTTCAAAAAAATTAATCTTATCTGCTTTCGGTGGTAGTTGTCTAATCAAAGGATGACCGCAATAATGAACATCAATCCCAAAATTTTTATACATATCTACTTCAAATGGGAAAATGCAAAGAACTTTATCAATATATTTTTTTATTTCTTTAATACGCCATTTTCTACTAGCCCATATTTGCGGAGGAATATAATGAAAAACCTTTATTCCGGCTTTTTTTATTCTTTTTGCAACTCGTAAATTAAAAGTACCATAATCTATAAGCAAAACAATATCTGGTTTATAATTGTTTATTAGATAATCACAAACTCTTTTTTCTAATTTCAAATGATCAAAAGCCATTTTTAAATTAAATCCAAAACCAGACATCTTTGAATGATCACAGAAAAGTTTTGCACCAGCTTTTTGGAGATTTTCACCGCCTATAGCTTCAACTTCTATATCAGGGAGTTCTTGTTTTAAATTTTCTAAGACTTTTCCTCCGTGAATATCTCCAGAGTATTCGCCTGTAATAATAAAAATCTTCTTCATATACTATACTGCCATTACTACAATACTATGCTTATTAGCATATTTAATAACTTCTTCCCTGTCAACAATAATAGTTTCCCCTGCTTCTACTGCAATTAGATCCGCATTATATTTTTTCATTGTCTTTAATGTTCTAAGTCCTATGGCGGGGATGTCAAATCTCTTATCTTGAGACGGCTTTGCTACTTTTATAACTCTAGAATTTCTCTTTGCAATTTTGCATCCGCGTTTTATGCAGTTATCTGTACCTTCTATAGCTTCTACAGCCATAACCATTTTATCTTTAATAATGACAGATTGACCTATATCAAGCTTACCTGTTTCCTTTGCTAACCAATAACCATAATTTACATCTTCTATTTGTTCTGGTGTCGGTTGTACTTTCCCCAGTACGCCTGATGGAATCATAAGATTTTTTATAAATAATGTTTGATCTAAAATAGTAATGCCTATTTTTTCTAGTTCTTCAATAATCATAAGCATAACTTTATCATCATTTAATCTTATTGCTTTTTTAATAAATTCTAGCGCGCGAGAATCAAATTTAGGACGTTTTAATAGGATAGTTTTACTTACTTTACCTAAAAAAGTGATTTGTTTTATATTTTCATTTTTTAAAGTGTTTTCTATTTTTTGGACTTCTCCTGGACAAAACGAATAGACTTTTGAACAATATTTTTTTAATTGAGCATAATTATCATTTGATAAAGATATTGCTATAACATCAAATCCATTTTCTTTTGCGTATTGTGCCATTTTTACCGGTAACAAACCATCACCAGCTATTAAACCCTGTTTTTGCTCTAGTGCAACTGACATAGTTAAAACTAACCTCCAACTTTTAAGATTATAATACTATAAACAAATATTTTTCAAAATATCAATGTTTAGCTTTATTTCTCATGTCCTGAATGTTTTTTATGTTTACTATTTTTTTTGTTATTTTTTTTAGTAAATTGTTGAGCAGAAGATGATGCATATGTCGTTTGAATTCGTTTTACACTTAAGACATCCGGCATTGCCTGCAAAGCTGTCATTACACGTCTTAGAGTGTATATATTGTCAAGTTCTATTCCCAATTCTACGATACCAACTTTACCTTTTGCCTTAACATTTGCAGATGTAATATTGGTATTATTGTCTGAAACAACACCAATAATATCTTTTAATAATCCTAGTTTTTCAGCAGTTTCTATGCGGATAGTTGTACTATAGGTTTTGTTAATGTTATTGCCAGACCAGTGAATATCTATAAGTCTTTCAACAGGAATATTTTCAAGGGTTTTACAATCTAATCTATGGACTGTTACTCCCTTTGAACGTGTTACAACACCAACAATAGGTTCACCAGGTATTGGAGAGCAGCATCGTGCAAATGAATACAAAAGACCTTCCAGACCGATAATATCTTTTTCTGAAGCTTTTCTTGGACGGTGTTGTATTTGACTTTCTTGTTTTTGAGGTTTTCTTAGTCGATTGACAATTTTGTTGACAGTTGTTTCACCGTACCCGAGAGCGGCAAACAAATCGTCTGCGCTCACATAATTCATTTGTTTTGCAACTTTATCAAACTCTCCATTTTTAACATACTCGTCAAAAACAACTTTAGTAAGCTCATGTTCAAGGTTTGCCTTACCGATTTCAATATGATCCTCGCGTTTATTCTTTTTATACCACTGTCTGATTTTTGAAGCAGCTTGCTTTGTTACGACAAAATTAAGCCAGTCTAGACGTGGAGCCGGAACTTTTGAAGTCATAATCTCGACAATATCGCCGTTTTTAAGTTTTGTATCAAGCTGGGTTATACGTCCATTAATTAAAGCTCCTACGGTTTTATTTCCAACATCAGAGTGAATACGGTATGCAAAATCTACAGGTGTTGCGCCCTGTGGAAGGTCGATTACGTCCCCACCGGGAGTAAACGCAAAAACCTGATCTGAAAATAAATCTAGTTTTACAGAGTTAACAAAATCCTCTGCATTTTTTGTTTCTTTATTGTATTCAACAAGTTTGCGCATCCACGAAAACTTAATGTCACTTGCGGAGTCCGCTTTTTTAGAGCCTTTTTCCTTATATCTCCAGTGCGCAGCGATACCATATTCGGCAATTTCGTGCATTTCCCAGGTTCGAATTTGAACTTCAAGCGGTTTTTGTCTTGGTCCTATAACGGAAGTATGCAAAGACTGGTACATATTGCCTTTTGGCATTGCAATATAGTCCTTAAACCTTCCGGGAATGGGTTTAAACTGTGAGTGAATAAGTCCTAATACTTCATAGCATTCTTTTTCCGTATCAACTATTACACGCACAGCCGTAATGTCGTAAAGGTCATGGAAAGCGACATTTAGCCGCTGCATCTTATTATAAATACTGTAATAATGCTTTGCTCTTCCTGTAATCTGCGCATTAATTCCGCTTGCTTTAACGTCCTTTGAAATTTTATCAATTAAAAGCTTAACTGTCATATCGCGTTCGGCTTTTTTTTGTGAAACTAATTGTGCTATTTCATAATATTTATCGGGATGAAGATATTTTAAGGATAAATCTTCTAGTTCAGCTTTAATTTTACCAACCCCTAAACGGTTAGCTAACGGGGCGAAAATATCTAAAGTTTCTTGAGCTATTCGCTGCTGTTTTACCGGCGTCATGTAGTTTAGCGTACGCATGTTGTGAAGTCTGTCTGCAAGTTTTAAAAGTATAATTCTTACATCACTTGCCATGGCTATAAACATTCTTCTAAAGTTTTCGGCTTGTCTTTCTTCTGTAGATTTGAATTGTAGTTTCCCTAATTTTGTTACGCCTTGTACAAGATTGAGAACATCCTCGCCAAATAATTCTTTAATTTCTTCAGGCTTTGTATCCGTATCTTCAAGAATATCATGTAAAAAACCCGCCATCAGAGTATGTTTATCAGCTCTTAATCCTATTAAAATTTTTACCACTTCCATAGGATGTATAATATATGGTTCTTCAGAAACTCTGTATTGCCCAGAATGCAGTCTTTTTGCAAATTCAAAGGCTTTTTCTAAATCTTCTATATCGCCATTGGGATACTCTTGCTCTTCTAGAAGTGTTTTTATTTCGTCAAATGTTATAACAAATTGTTCCATTATATAGTTATAATAGTGTTTTTCTATCAATTTTTCAAGAGGGTAGTGAAGTATATATAGATTTTATAAAAGTTCTTCTGTTTTAAATAAGCTGATTTTTCCGTACTCACCGTCATATCCGGTTTGTTTAATTACATTATTGTTTCTAAGACGTAATATTCCTTCTCCAAGAAGAGAATGGAATTTTGCGAGTTCTTCTACTGGTACATGTTGTAAAATAGCTAATTCTGAACCAAAATACTGTATAAGCTTTTCATATTCCAATGCAACGGATTTTGTTGTAGGCTTTCGCTGCAAAATTTCTGATAATATTTCGACTAATGGTATAAGATGAAAGGTTGTTCCGGCAGTAATAGGCCTATATTTGCTATCTAAAGGACGGTCTGCAAGTTCACAGACTCTGTTTAAAACTCCAGTAGTAACAGGTTTGCCGCATTTAGGACAGATGTTATTATTTTTAGTCTCTACAGGATTTAAACATACATCACATTTTCTATGGCCGTCATTATAATATTTACCTTCTTCTGGGAAAAACTCAATAGTTCCAATATAACCAGTGCCAGTTTTAAGAGCTTTCATAATACTCAAATAATCTGGCTCTGTATTAAAAATGGTTGCTTCACGGGCAAGCTTTGAAGGAGAATGTGCGTCAGAATTTGATACAAGTCTGTATTTGTCAAGTTTTGACACTCTCCAGTTCATTTGAGGATCGGAAGATAGACCGGTTTCGATAGCATAAATATGATTGGCTAAATCGTTATAACACTCTTCAATAGAGTCAAATCCTGATTTTGCACCAAGTACGGAAAACCAGGGTGTCCAGATATGAGCAGGTATAAGCATCATATCAGTGCTGGTTTCTAACATGATTTCAAGTAGATTTCTGGAATCTAAACCTAGAATGGGACGTCCATCTGACAGAATATTTCCCTTTTTACCGAGTTTATTTCTAAAATTTTCTGCACACTTTAAATCTGGAGCATATACCAAATGATGAATTTTTCTTGTTTTTTCATACTTTTTGTAAATAGTTGAAATTTCAACAGAAAGAATAAATCTTACAGGGCTTGTAGAATTTTTTAGTTTAAATGTACCATTTTCAAGCGGAAGGAGTTTTTTCTTTATTTCATTAAACCAAACAGGATGTGTAAAATCTCCAGTTGAAATAATGGTTAACCCCTTCTTTTCTGCCCATTTAGCAAGCTCTTCAAGGTCGCAGTTTTTACTTGTTGCTCTTGAGTATTTAGAATGAATGTGTAAATCTGCATAGAAAAACATTTTTAAAGCCTTTTTAAAATAATAGAAGTATTAATTCCTCCGAAAGCAAAATTATTTGTCATAACATATTCGCAATCGATTTTTCGGCCTTCTTTTACGATATAATCCAGTTTGCCACATTGTTCATCAATATTATTAAGATTAAGTGTTGGAGCAAACCAGCCGTTATTCATCATCTCAATGCTTAATATCGCTTCAATCGAACCTGCTGCACCTAAAGTATGTCCCGTATAACTTTTAATCGTACTTATCGGCATTTTACATCCGAAAACTTCCTCTGTTGCAAGGCTCTCCGCAATATCACCGTTTATTGTTCCCGTTCCGTGTGCGTTTACATATCCGATATCTTCAGGTTTTAAACGAGCATCCTTAAGGGCCTTTCGCATAACCATCGCCATCATATCCTTATTTGGATTTGTGATATGCGTTCCGTCGGTGTTGGTTGCAAAGCCTGCAATTTCAGCATAAATTTTTGCACCGCGAGCTTTCGCTCTTTCGTACTCTTCCAGGATAACGGTTCCAGCGCCTTCTCCTATTACAAGTCCGTCTCTATCCTTATCAAAAGGTGAAGGAGTAAGCTTTGGGGTAGAATTTTTACTGCTTGTAGCATAAAGCGTGTCGAAAACTCCGACTTGTGTCGGATGAATTTCTTCGGCCCCGCCTGCTATCATTAAATCCTGATACCCGTCTTTGATTGCTTCGTAAGCGTAACCTATTCCCATTGAACCCGAAGTGCAGGCTGTAGAAGTTGCAATCAAACGCCCGTGGGTTTTAAAATATAGAGAAATATTAACTGCTGCTGTTTGCGGCATCATTTTTATGTATGAACCTGAATTCAGAAGTTTAACCTTTTTATCAATACACATTGAATAAAAATCCAAAACTGCATCTAATGAACCAGTAGAAGAACCATAGCTTACACCAGCTTCAGAAATGATTTCATTCCCAAAAAGTCCGGCTTGTTTAAGAGCATCTTCAGCTGTAGCTACTGCCATAATTGACACTTTGCCCATTGTCCGTGTAACTTTTCTCGTAAAATGTTCCGGCGTTTTAAATCCGCTTACAAACGCGCCGAGAGATGTGTTTAATCTTTCATATTCATCAAGCTTAGGCCAATGTTCGACACAATTTTCATAAGTTTTTAATCTTTCATATGCAGATTCCAACGTCGAACCAAGAGGAGAAGCTATTCCCATGCCTGTTATAACAACACGCCTTTTCATAAATAAAGCCCTCCGTTCACTCCGATTACCTGTCCCGTTATATATCCTGCATCTTCTGATAATAAATAATTTACAAGGCTTGCAACTTCCTTACCTGTCCCCATTCTTTTTATAGGAACAGCTTTAACCGCTTCCGGCGGAATTTCTTCTGTCATATCGGATTCGATAAATCCCGGCGTAATGCAGTTTACCGTAATTTTTCGTTTTGCGACTTCCAGACTTAAAGCTTTTGCAGCCCCAATTAAACCTGCTTTTGAAGCACTATAATTAACCTGTCCTCTATTTCCGCACTGCCCTGCTATTGATGACATTACTATAATTCTGCCGCATTTTTCTTGTATCATTGGCATTATAAGCGGTTTCAGAACATTATAAAATCCGTCAAGATTTGTCCTTAGTACATCATCCCATTCATTATCTTCCATTGCAGGAAATGGGTTATCCCTGTTAATCCCGGCATTTAAAACGATTCCGTAATACATTCCGTGTTTTTCAATATCATTAAGCAAAACTTCAGCGGCCTGTTCCCGATTTGAAACATTAAACGCCAAGCACCTTACATTTACTCCTTTAGAAAGAATTTCAGATTTTATACCATCAAGCCTTTCGATATTTTTAGAACAGTGTAAAATGATATTATATCCATTATCCGCAAGATATAATGCGGTTTCCTTTCCTATTCCCCGACTGGAGCCGGTTATCAATACATCATTTCCCATTCAGAAGCTCCTCTATATTACCGCTCTCATAAGCATTAATTGAAGCACTTGCTATTTCATTACCATTATCATATATTAAACAGTCAAAAACAACAATTTCATTATCTGTAAAAACTTCGTGAACTTTTACCTGATAAGTTTTTCCTTCTTCGAAATATTCAACTTTGTTATTAAAAAGTCTCGTCCCCAGCAAAAGTCCTGGTTTTGGCTCTTTACATCCTTTTTTGAAATAGGAATAGCAGGCAATTGTTTGTGCCATAAATTCAATTCCCGCAAGCGAATTTACCCCCTTGCCTTTTTCATAGAATACTTTTTCAGGATAAATTTTAAATTCGGAAGTTAAATTATGCCCTTCCAAATCCATATCTAAAATATTATCAATAAGAATCATTGGCGGATTGTGTGGCAGGATATTTGTTAAATTATAATTCACCTTTGTTTACCCTTCTCAGCTTAAGGTCTATTATTTGTATAATATATGCAATAAAAAAAAATGTCACGTTTTTATTCAAATTTTTAAAATAAAGTAGTATATGTAAAACAAGATAGAAAATTAACAAAAATGAGGCTTACCCCCAAATCAGCAGCGCAAACTGGGTGATGTGTAAAATCAGATTCAACAACAAAATGATTCCATAACACAAAACTAATAAAACTTGTTTATTCTAAATTTATACACGGGTTTGAGGATAGCTAATAATATGAAATAAGTACAAAGTTCTATAATACGTTTTTAAATTTTATATGATTTTTATATTTTATTGTTCTGTAGAATTTGTATATTTAACCGGATAGAATGCAAGTTTTACTAAGAAAATAATCTCTTAATTATCAGTAGAAATATAGATATCTGAATATTTCACTTCTTAAAATTTAAGAAAATGAACATAAATACTTTGTTGGAAAGGATTAAAAATGAAAAATGATAAACTTGTAATAATTGTATCTTGTTTTGATAAAGATAAACTTAC
>CALUVK010000043.1 GCA_944324205.1 Candidatus Gastranaerophilales bacterium
TTTTTTTATTGATTAGAATATCTATTGGATAGAGAAAGAGGGGAATTTTTTAAAATGAATGCAAATCCGAATAAAGTACTTTTACCTAACGACGTAAGAAAACTTCTTAATGTTGATAACAAAGAGATAGTTGAATTGTGTAAAAAGACATCTGTTACACCTAAAAAAGATCAGAGAGGACAGATATATTTTTCGGTTGATGAAGTAAAAAAACTTAGAAACGCAAAATCATCAATTATTGCTGAAATGAATGAAAGAAGAGTGAAACAATCAATGGAAACAAAAAGAATAGCTAACCCCAATGGAGGAAAAACAGTGACATTACCCGCAATGACAAAACCAAATTCACAAGCCGTGGTTAACGGTTTACTAGAAACCCTCAATAAAATGGAAAACAATATAACTACATCTATGACAAAGCTTATTGACGAAAAGCTTGAAGGTATGGATGATGTTGTTTTAGAGCTTGTTAGATGCAAGACGGAAAATGAAAACTTGAAAAATAAAGTTAATGAATTAAATAAAGAAAATTTTAAATTAAAAAATGCTTTAAACAGTTTTAAACCGTTAATTTGTGGTTTTTTTATTAAAAAAGAAGAAGATACAACATTTATGTTATAAGAAAAAAGGGCTTTGCCCGTATAAGGTGATAAAATGGCAGTAAAAGAAGAAGTAACGACAAGTACAACAGATGAAAGAGCTAAAGCGTTAAAACTTGCAATAGACAAAATAGAAAAAGATTTTGGAAAAGGTGCTATTATGAAGCTTGGTGACAAGCCGGCTGTCAGTGTAGAAACTATTCCGACAGGAGCTCTTGCACTTGATGTTGCTCTTGGCGTAGGCGGTATTCCTCGCGGAAGAATTATTGAAATTTACGGCCCTGAATCATCAGGTAAAACAACTTTAGCACAGCATATAGTTGCTGAATGTCAGAAAAAAGGCGGTATTGCAGCGTTTGTTGATGCTGAACACGCGCTTGACCCTGAATATGCAAGGAATTTAGGCGTAAATGTTGATGAGCTTCTTATTTCGCAACCTGATACAGGAGAGCAGGCTCTTGATATTACTGAAGAACTTGTACGTTCAGGAGCTGTTGATGTTATTGTTGTTGACTCTGTTGCGGCTCTTGTTCCTAAAGCTGAAATTGAAGGTTCTATGGAAGATCAGCAGATGGGGCTTCAAGCAAGATTGATGTCTAAAGCGTTAAGAAAATTAACCGGTATTATAGGTAAAACCAATACTACCGTTATATTTATTAACCAATTGAGACAAAAAATAGGTGTTATGTACGGAAATCCGGAAACAACTACTGGTGGTAATGCTTTAAAATACTATGCTTCAGTTCGTCTTGAAATTAAACGAGTTGAAGGGTTAAAAGGTGATGGTGAAGATATTGGAAATCATGTTAGAGTTCGTATTTTGAAGAACAAAGTTGCACCGCCATTTAGAACTGCAGAATTTGATATTATATTTGGAAAAGGTATATGTAAGATTGGTAATATACTTGATGTAGCTGTAGATTTGGATATAGTGAAAAAAGCCGGGTCATGGTTCAGCTTTAATGATGACAAATTAGGTCAGGGCAGAGATAAAGCCAAAGAATTTCTGGCTGCTAATCCGGATGTTTTGAATCAAGTTGAAACTCTCGTACGCGAGAAATTGGCCAATAACGCCTAGAGATGCGTAAAATAACCTAATAGAAAAAATGGTTGACAAACGTATTTAAGTATGGTATAAAGTTATTGGGGTAAATGTATATTTTTGAGTCTTGCACACACTGCAAGACTTTCCTTTCTCGGTAAGTATTAGAAAGAGATTTGTACGAAACTGGGTTTGTTAGTTAATTAAAAATAAATTACAGGAGAAATTCTCTCCTGCAATTCTTGTTTGTGTGATTATAATAAGAGTGTGATTAGTTATTATTTATTGATTCTAGTGCTCTTTGTGCAGAAATTGCAACCTGCGGATTGCCATCAGCTTGTGCCAGCGTATAAAGTGTAGCTAATTCTTCCTTGTATTCCGGTCTCTGAATATGTCTTAAAGCATCAATAGCTGCAACTTTAACTCCTGCATTTTGACTGTATCTCAATGCATCAACCATAGCTGAAGTTCCGGGTATATCTGTCATTGGAACAATATTTCCGGTTTGTTTTTCTACCTCATCTGTATAGATTTTAGCTAATATTGCCATTGTATAGAGTGCGTATTCTTTATTTCTTTCTGCTAATTCCATCGGGGAAAGCTCATTTGCAATTGCAATATCTTGTTCAGTTAATTTATAGGGAAGAGTGACTGGTGTTTGTAAATTTTTCTGTTCTGCATTTACTCTTACAAGATAATTAGCTATGACTTTTTTTCTAGCTTCTACTTGTGCTTCTGTAGGTGGTGCAAGATTTATAGTATCTTTCTTTGTTATATCAATAAGACTGCTAAAAACTTCACGTACAATATATGGTACTGCATTTTCAGGGTTGTCTAATGATACTCTTGCGATTTCTTCCATTTGAAGAGCTTGCGTATCAAAATCGTTATTTGTTAAATTTGATACAATAAGAGGAATATCAACTTCAGGGACTATTTCTTCTCCGGGAATTATTTCCGGTTTTTTTAGTTCAACAGGATTAACTTTTTCTTCTTCTGCTGCTGCGGTTTTAACTTCTGCATCATTAATATTTACGTTATTTTTTATATCAGTTCCCTTTTCTGCTTCAACTGTTGTATAGTTAGGTGCCGGAACTTCCACATTTTTAGCTTCATTTTTTTCTTCTACTTTTGTATTTGAAGATGTCTTTGCTTCAGCAGGTTGTTCTGCTTGTACCGGTTGTTTATCTGTTGTATTAACAATTTCAGTTTCCTCATTTTCTTTTACCGGCACTTCATCTACTTCTTCAGTTTCTACCGCAGTATCTTCTTTTTCTTCATTATCAATTTTTGCGTTTATCCCTTCAAGTTCTAGTTCATTTTCCATTTTTGGAAGAATTACATTAGTTGTATGATAAGCTACAAAACCACGCGGCAATGCTACCGGCTGAATATTGGCCATATCATAATTAACCGGACATTCTGCTATAGGATAGTCGTATATTTTTTTAGGTTCATTTGTATTAACAGTAGGATTATCAATATCAATATTAACTGCATTATATATTCCATTATCTGTTGTATATGTATTTGTGTTACCGCCAGCATTAACTTCAGGCTTTTTGATATTAATTTTTACTGCATTATAGCTTGGTTTGTTTAAATTACCATCAATAGATTGAACCATATTTTTTCCTTTCAATAACTACACCTATATTGGTTATAATACATGTGAAGATTAAAAATTGCTTCTTATACAAAACATCTTTACAATTATTTACAAAACAAATCCTATAAAAAGTTTCAACTCCAATGAATCTTCGGGTTTTCGCACAAATTTTTATTGTAAATATTCCCCAATCCAGGTTGTAATAATTTTAGACAAACTTGTATCATTTTTAAGCATCAGCATGCCAGTAGAGCGTGCTTCTGATGTATATGTAGCAAATGTTGCTTGTGCGAATTTTTTTAAGTAATCCTGAGCTTCTGTACCGCTCTGCTCTCCGGTACCGGAAATAGCAAAGATATCAACATTATCCAAATGTGCTAAACTTACCGGAATATATAATCCCTTTGTTTCAATAACCGGCGAGAGAAGTACTATTGTTTTGGGTTTGTTCGCAATTTTATCTGAAGCGAGTATTGCAGTACTTCCGCCAATATCAGAGCCAACAATTGCCCAACTATTAAAGAAACTTTTTTTTGTATTTTCTTTTTTTACATATTCTATAACTTTAATAATATCGTCTGGATATTTTGCATAAGCGGAATTTGTCATGCTTTTCCAAGATGTTCTTACAAGTTTTGAATTATATACACTTTTGCCATGTCCTCTTAAATCGATTTTTAAAACAGCATAACCTTGATTAATTAAATCTGAAGGAAGTGATTCCCACCATTCAGAAGAATATCCAAGAGAGTGTAATAAAACAACTGTACTATAATCTTTTTTACCTTTAATTTTAGGATATTCTAGAACTGCTTTAATGCTGAAACCGTCACCAGCCGGTACTGTTAATTCTTGTTTTGTTGTCTTACCGGCAGCAAATACAATACCATTTATTAATACTAAAAATAATGTTAAAATAAGAATAATTCTTTTCATAACGCTTTAATTATACCACATAAAATTAAATCGTTACAAATCTTAACAAAAAGGCAATTATTTAAAGAGAATATACTTTATATATATAAGAGTTTATTAAGGAGAGAAAATGCCAATAGTTTTAGATACAAATATGAAATTATTTGCAGAAAGGATGAATATAACCTCATCCCGTATGATACAGGACTATGGCTTAAAAACAGTCGATGAAATTATTGAAGCTGAGGCTGCTCAAGGAAATACTCAGGCAATTAATTATGCCAGAGAGATGTATAATTCTCCGGCTAAGCTTATAAAAATATTTAAATTAGCAGATGTAGAGAACAAATTTGTACTTTTGCACAATATGAATGCTCAAATGCGAGAAGCTATATTACCTATGCTGGAGCAGGAAGATCTAGTAATGGGTTTATACTTTTTTACAAAAGATAAACTTCTTGAAATGCTTATGGATGTTGATATAGAAGAACTTGTTAGAGTTGTTATGGGAGCTTTTCCTCTGGAAGAAGTTGTAATGATGTTTACGGAAGATGATTTGGCGCAATTCTTCCAGCATGATAAACTGGAAAAATATGATGTTATTAATCAATTAAAAAGCTTACCGCCGGAAGTTATGATAAAATTTGTTGAAGGAGTTACGGGACGTCCTTCTGAAGAAACAAATCCTTTGGATTTAATAAAGAGCATTGAGTCTCTTCCTATAGATAAATACAGGGACTTTATGTCTGCAATTGATCCTGATGTTCAAAGACAATTAGTATTCCAGTTAACAAAACAAAAACCAAAATATTTAACGTTGTTTGAAAATGAAACTTATGTAAATATGTTATCTACATTAATGAAACCGGAAATGGTTAAACCAATGGTGTTTTTAGAGAAAGAATCACTGGTAAACATGATAACAGAACTACCGGATGATTTGATGTCAATAGTTGCAGCACAGGTCGACACCAAAGATTTTGCTGAATATTTGCTTGATGGTCATCTTGACTTGTTAGAAGAAGCTATGATGATTTAAAAACTATATTCACATTCTTTAATCGAGTTTTTATTCATCGGATTCCAACTATCATTCAGATTATTTTTTATAAGATCATTATAATATTTTTCTTTAAAATCAAGCATATCTATTTGTTTTTTTAATTCTTCCATCTGTTTATATGCTTTCTCTCTGGTATGTTTGATTATTTCATATCGTTCTTTTATAGTAGAATCACCTATAATGCACAGGTCAATATAACGTTTTATCATCTTATTTTCAGTACCAACAGAACGCAGGCATTTAACAATTTTTACCCAGTCCAGATCATCTTCGGAAAATTGTCTTATATTATTCTTATCTCTTGTGATAAATGGAAAGAAACCACTTTTTGCCCAAAATCTGAGTGTGTGTTCGGAAACTGCCATTTTATCAGCAACTTCTTTGATTGTATACATATTACTCCTTAAAGTTGTAAAGTTATATTAACATTAATATTAAAATTAAGCAATTTTTTTTATCTTTTTGACTTTACATGTTATGTGTAGAATAAAAGTGCATAAGGAAAGATTTTAATGAACGAAATAACCCCCATTAAAAATGTAAATTTGAATCCGAATTTGCTCAAAAAAAATAGACCGGATTCTACTTCTATAGAACAGTCAACTATTTCTGATACAATTAAAAATAACCTGAAACAACATGCGATTCTCGGGCAAGCACAGGTAAATTTTAAAGGTCGTTTTAGCGGAAAATTTAATGGATTTAATCTTAACCCGAAAGATATTTTATTTTTAACAACTCTTGCAACGTCATTCGGGCTTTCACCTGTTTACTTAGATAAGTTAAAATCGACACTTTCCAGATATCTTCAAGATAGAAATTATAAGTCAATGAGTGATATTGGTGGTGAAAATAATATTGTTTATCAATCCGAAGTAGCGGAAGCACTACGTAAGGCTATGGATATTGATGAAAACGATACAGATAAATTAACATTTTTAACTGATAAAATAATTGAAAGATGTGAATCCGGAGAATGTTATTTTCCGGAAAATAATAATTTTGAAAAAGCTATGCAAGAAAAAAAGGCAGAAGAAGAATTCTGGGCCGGTCTAATAAAATATAAGGTGAAGAGGGAAAAAGAAAAAGACGAAAAATTTATTGATGCAGTAAGTAGAACTTTCCGCCTTGATGATATTCAAAAAAATCGATTAAAAAGAATCATAAATGATATTCTTATTGATAATAATTTAACAAATATGAAAGATGCTTATGGTCATGATGATTATTTTGAGATTATTGCTATAATTAATTCCGCTATTGAGCAAGAATTTAATCTTTCAGATTATGAAAGTATGCTTGTAGGAAAAGAAATTATAGAACGTTTAGAATCCGGAAAAAATTATATTCCAACGATAAATCCTCTGGATAGAAATGAAAAAATTGCTTCTAAAAATAGAGCTATTTTTAATGAAATTTTGAATAAATACAAAATTGACTTGTTATCTCAAAAACAACTCTATATTGCAATGAAACAGGATGCATATGAAAATGGATACACTAGTATTTTTGATCTTTTTAATAAAGGCAAAAGTATAGAACAATTTCCGGCAACAGAATCTATCTTAAACTCAAAAGCGTTTAATAATTTGAAAACAGATTTAATAATAGACTTTAATCTGGCTGATAAAAAATCAGACAAAATTTTAAAAGAACGGGAAAAAAGAAATTCTGCTTTTGAGGCAAAAGCATTGCAAGCAAGTGCGATTGTTTGTATGTTAGATGAAAAATTTAATCTTTCAAAACAAGACTTAATGAAAATAAGACATTATCTGACAGTTGAAAAATTTAATTTTAATGAAGATAGTGATATTTGGAAAGCTGCTTACGAAATCTCTGAAATGCATAATTTAAATTGTAAAAAAATGGCCAATATAATTAAAATAACGAATCGTATGAATTCAAAAGAAATGGATGAATATGCCTTTAAATATTGTCAACTTTTAATCTCAAAATCATAAACCTTTTTTAACAAATCAACAACTATCCTTTCTGCCATAAAAATTCCCGCAACCGATGCTACAAATGGAGTTGAAGCGGGAATTATTTTATTAAATTCAATTTCTTCTCCGGATTGTGTAACAATTTTTTCTATTTCACTCACTTTTTCTTGTGAAAAAGGTTTCTCATTACTGGCTACTACTGTTATATTACTTTCTATACCGTACTTTTTTAACTGATATAAAATATTTGAAACAAAAGGAGCTCTTTTATCTTTGATTTCAGAAATATCAGCAATATATAATTTTTCAGGATTAATTCTATTTCCGGCGCCCATTGAAGATATTACCGGTATTTTATCTTTATAACATTTTACAAGCAAATTAACCTTAGAACGCATTGAATCAATTGCATCTGCAACGTAATGTATTCCGGAAAAATCGAATTTATCTGTATAAAAATCGTTTATTATATTTAATTTAATATCCGGATTTATATCTTTTAAACGTTCTTTAAACAAATCGGTTTTATACATTCCAATTGTGGAATGTAAAGCAACAATTTGTCTGTTTATATTGGATTTGGAGACTTTGTCAAAGTCAATAAGAGTTAATTCTCCAATTCCGCTTCTTGCAAGAGCCTCCGCACAATATCCGCCTACTCCGCCGAGACCGAATATCGCCACATGGAAAGATGAAATTTTGTTTTGGGCTTCTTCTCCCCAAAACATAATATTTCTTAAAAATATTTCATCCATTTATTTTACAATACCGAAACCTAAAAGAAATACACAAATAATAAAAACAAGAGCAACTATTCCGGTTAATTTATTTAACCCTTTTTCAGCACTTTTTTGTGATGAAAAAATTTGAGCTGCACTTCCGATACCCGCGATGCCATCACCCTTCGGAGAATGCATCAGAATTAATACGATAAGTAATAGTGATGATATGACTTGTATAGTCCAAACCAGTGTTAACATTTAGTCTCCTTTTTTATAAAATGAGCCCGTTTAGAATTTAATTTGATATTATCAAATGTATATAATCTTGCGGGTCTTTTTGATGATGATTTAGAGAATTCATTTAGTTCTCTTAATCCTTCAGTAGTAATAACTTTTTTTCTAAAATTTCTCTTATCAAGTTTTTTCTGCATAATCATTTCGTAAGCTTTTTGCATTTCTGTAAGAGTAAATTTTTCGTTTAATAACTGATAAGCAACCGGACACATTTCTAAGCGTTCTCTTGTTCTTTTCAGAGAATATTCAATAATTTCTTTATGGTCAAAAGCAAGAGGCGGCAGATCAAAAACTTTATGCCATGCCAAATCCGGAGTTGTTACAACATTCAAATCCTCAGCCCTTATAAGTGCAAAATAAGCACAGGTTATAACTCTTGATACAGGGTGTCTTAATGGATCACCAAAAGTATAAAGCTGCTCCAGATAAATATTATCAACATTTGTTTTTTCTTTAAGAACTCTCATTGCAGCTTCATCAAGGTTCTCAGACATTCTTACATAACCGCCCGGGATTGCCCATTTATCTTTAAAAGGTTCATTATTACGTTTAACAAGAAGCACTTGCAGGGCATCATCTTTCAAGGTCAAAATAACAATGTCGACTGTAATTTCATGTGTTTTGATTTCGTTAAACATTTTTCACCTCAAATATAATTGTATTATAAAGATTAAAAAAATGTAACAATCCCAATATGGATAAGTACATTTTGTTACAATTTTTTGTATTTGTGATGGTAATATTCGATTAAACCAATATGTAAAGCAGTAAAAATTGTTGTAATATATGCAAGGGGCTTGTGTGCTTTTCTAAACTTTTTGTTTTTACTTATGCCGGACCATACTGTAAGACCTAATCCAACAGTTGCGGCATAGCCGGTCGTTTTAGGTTTTAAAAAAGTATTCATTCTTACAGGTTCGATTTTCATATCAGCAAAAATAGCATAAAAATTTTAGAACAACAATAATTTATATGAAGAAAGTTTTTTATTATTCTTTTCTTCAGGTTTATTTTGCAAATAATTTTTTAAAATCTTTCTTGCATTAATATAATCTCTTTTTTTAATATAAATATTTGCAAGATTCAGAGCGTAATCAATATTATCTGGAGAAATTTTTATTAGGTATTTATATTCACTAATCGCTTTGTTTTTATCCGTTTTCAAATAAATTTCAGCCAGTAAATAGTGTAGTTCTTCTGTATCTTTAATTTTCAAAGCATTGTCTGCATAATATAATGACATATCCATATGGTCTATATAATAATAAGAGACTGCAAGATTATAATAAACTATATATTTGATATCTTCTGTATCTGCAAGTGATAAAGCTTTTTCTAAAGCTTTTATTGCTGACGCATATTTCTTTTGCGCAACATAACTTTCTGCTAAATCAATATAACCTCCTGGCAGTGTTGGTGCCTGGTATATATAATGTTTTGCTTCACGTGTCTTTGAAAAATTTACTTCTTCTTCATCTCCGAGTACAAGATATGGAACATATTCACTTTTTAAGTTTCCTTTGTTTGTAATATCAGGTTTTATTTTATACAAAAGTTTTAATGTACTAATATCAGCTTCAGTTAATTCTAAACGGGTATCTTCTACAAGAGTTTTGTTATTTTTTGCGAGGTACATAATATTTCCGCTATCATAGCTGTGTCCCATAAATCCTAAAGCATGAAATATTTCATGTAAAGCTGTATTATATACCTGATTCCTTGAAAATTTGTTCCCTTCCGGATCTTGAAGATAAAATTTAATATCCATATTTTCAAGGGTATTCAAATTAACTTGAGGACTTGTGTATGCAACGACATATTTTTTACCATAATCTATATCTTCAGCTTTATTTGTTTGAAAATCTATTGTTATGTCTGTATTATTATCATTAATCTCACTAAACATAATCGGGCCTGATTTTTCCCACATTAAAAATGCATTTTTGATTTCTTCTATATATTCAATAGGAACATTTTCTTTGTTTTTAAAAGAATAAGTAATTGGTAATTTATTCCAACGCACTATTTTCTGATTATAAGGTGCTTGTTTTATGTAATTTAATGGATATTTTCTGTGAATTTCTTTCTTTAAATCAGATAAAAAATATTTAGCTTTAATTGATGCTGAATCTACAATTTTTCCTTCAGCAATTTTAACGAGTTTTTCCTGTGCTTCAATTGTAAGTGGAGAATTTATAATTGTATTTATATAAACTTCTCTTGTATCAGCATCATTATTTCCTAATTTAAATGATTTTTCATAAAAATTCTGTGCTTGAACAATATTATTACGTTTATAATAAAAGTTTCCTATCTTAGCATAAATATCCCCGGCATTATATTGAAAATATAATGCTAATAGCAACAAAATAATTAAAAATATATAAAAAAAACTTTTTAAATTTTTCATATTACCCTTTTTTATTTTATCATTTAATCAAAAATCTTGTAAAGATAAAAAAAAGAGTATTGTATAATAACAATACCCTTTCTTTTTTATTTTATTCAAGAATTTTTACTTATTAGAAGCGCCTGATTTTTCGATAATTTCTTTTTCGATATTTGCAGGAACTTGTTCATATTTCTGGAATTCCATAGAGAATGTACCGCGTCCTTGAGTGTTACTTCTCAAGTCAGTTGCGTAACCGAACATATT
>CALUVK010000044.1 GCA_944324205.1 Candidatus Gastranaerophilales bacterium
CTTGACTTCATTGCCCAGGGTAATTTGAATACCGATGATTTAGTAAAGCTTATAGGAGTTGAACTTAAGCCTTTTATACATTCAAAAGGTTCTATTCCTGTTAAATTAACAATCAATGGTGACAAAAAGAAACAAACGCTCTTTGTACAAGCTTTGGCTGATAAAGAAAACTTTATAACTCCTGTAGATTTTGTCTTACTGAACGATAAAAATACCTCACTGCAATCTGTTGTCGATTTTAAAGAAAACAGAATTAAAATTAAGAAAACCGGACTTTATACAAGAACAGTAACAGTTGATGAGGACGGAAATGAAGTTGTCAGTTTGAATGAAATCTTAGGGATAGACGGAACTGTTGCAGGAAGAATGATTAATCTTATAAAAATTACAATGCCAAAATCTTTGAAAGGAAAAATACATGCATTTCCGGAATCTGAATTTACATTCGACGGACGGGCTTTTATACTTGGCGAAACTGCAGCACCGAGAATGCGCGGCGGATTTGAAATTAAAAATCTTTCTATTCCGGAAATTCTCTTAACTTTAAGAGAAGGGGCTATCAAATTTAGGGGACATAATGCGGATTTTGAAGCAAAAGATTTGATTCTCAATGAATCCGATATTCAAGCGCAAGGCACATTGAGTTTGAGACCGTCGTCAGTGGTTAATATAACAAATTTAGATATTAAATCCAGATACTTTAATGTGGATAAAATAATGAAAGTGGCAGACAGGGCCATGAAATATGTTCCTAAAAGTAATAAACCATCAAAGAATACAGCTCCGAGCGAAGCTAATATTCCTGTCGAAATTAGAGATGGTTCAATAAATTTTGAAAGGATAATTTCTGGTAAGATTGATATAAGAAATACTCTTGCAAAGATTTCAATGGCACGAAATGTATTTTTTATAAGAAATCTGCGTACAAATATATTTAAAGGAAGAGTTGGCGGAAATATTTCAGTTAACCTGATTTCGATGCTATTGAACATTGATGTAAACGGCAGAGGAATCGATGTCGAAAAGGCTCTGCTGGATGGAGCAGGTATGAAAGATATGTTATCCGGAACAGCTAGCTTTAACGCAGATATTTCGCTTAAAGGCGCAACATATGAAGAACAGGTAAAAAGCCTCAAAGGAACAGTCAATTTTGATATTAAAGACGGGCAATTTGGACCTTTCGGAAAAATTGAAAATTTAATTATCGCAGAAAACATAAGAGAATCACAATTTTTCCAAACAGTGTTAGGCGGAGTAATAAGCGGACTGACAACAATTGATACAACTCATTTTTCAGAACTTAAGGGGAATATCCATTTTCTTGACGGAATATGTTATCTTGAACCTGTTACATCACTTGGAAATATATTGAGCCTGCATATTTTCGGTGATTTTGATATTCTCGGAAATTATGCTGATATGAAGGTTAGAGCAAGAATGGCATCATTGATTTCAAATCTTTTAGGGCCAATTGGTGCTATAAACCCTGCAAATCTTATTAATAGCGCTGCAAGCTTGAATATTGTAACTGCAAAAGCCTTTTCAATTTTTTGCGAAATGATTCCGGAAGATGAGATGAGCGCAATTCCAAGCTTTGCAAACAACTATGTCGATAATGCAGCTACTAAATTTCAGCTTGTGGTTAGAGGAGATGCCGCTAAACCATTGACTCTCATTAAATCTTTTAAATGGCTTGCAACAGAAACAGAGTATCAAAATGCTGTTGATTATGTAAATTCGATTCCTGAGCCAGTGGAGGGAAGTCAGGCAACCACAATTGAAGAAGTTGTTCAGGAAGCTGAAGCTGAAAAGAAAACTTTAAAATACAAAATCAAACATCTTTTTAAAGATAAAGAAAAATAGACACACATAGCAATAAGATAGAACTGCATTTGTAATTAATATTACAAATGCAGTTCTATTTATTTTCAAAAATATTATTTTTCACAAACTTATAATCGCAAATATGCCTCTCTTAACAAATAATCTTCCAAAGTTTTCATATCTGAAATTGTTGAAGCTGTGTCATTTATGATTATACAAAATGCATACTTGTTTCCGCTTTTTGAGGTCAAATAACCAGCAATGGAGCTTAAATCTCCGTGCGTTCCTGTTTTAGCTCTAAGGTTATCTTTTAAAGGTAACATCCTGTGTGTAAGCGTACCTTCTCCGGGAATCGGAAGTTTGTCAAGAGTTTTATTATCTTTTGTTTTTACTAGAAATTCTGAAATAAAATCTGCATTTATAAGATTGTTCTTAGATACACCACTTGCATCTGTTATTCTTATTTTTGAATTATCGAGTCCGATTTTTTTGCAGTAAGCGTTAAAAACTTTTATTCCATTAAGGTCAGAGCCCCTGTCATCATAAGCCTTCCCGCCGGCCAATTTCGTAACAGTCTCTGAAACCAGATTATCGCTGTTTTTCAAAACATCACTAATTGCATTATCAATAGGATGTGTAATCCTTCCCATTACAACATCCTCATCTGTCTGTTTATCTACAATAAAGTTTTGTTTAAGATATACTTTTTTATCAGCAAGTGCATTTTTCAGTTTAATATCAAAATACCTTTTAAGATTATTAGTAGGAATATAAAGTGTAACAGGCTTATTCACCGTACCTTCAAGAATAAGCGTATTGTTTGAAATCGAATTATCTCTTGTGATTTTTACATTATTTTCTTTACCTGTCACAACATGGTTAAAAAATACAAGCGGATATTTGCTCGGATTAATAATTGTCGGCGTCTTACCGGCTTCTGTCGGCATAACAGTAATTTTTATAAGGTTTTTATCCATGTTGTATGAGTTAAACCTAGGCATAAGAATATTCATATCATCATCCCACTGCCAGCCTTCACCCCAATCTTTTTTTTCTAAAATAGAATCATCAATGAATATTTTTTTTGCATCTAAATCAATATTATTAACCAGCTTTTTCAAATCAGATGAAGTAAAATACGGATCTGCTCCCAGTTTTATCAAATAAGCGTCCTCGCCTCTTTTATAAATTTCTGTTGTAAATTCATAATCTTCACCAAGAACATCAATAGCAGGAACTAAAGTTAAAATCTTTTGAACAGAAGCAGGATGCATAAGAATTTTTTCATTCAATTCATAAACCGGTTTTCCTGTATTCAAATCTTTTATTGAAACCGCAATTGAGTTTTTGTCTATATCAGAATCGTTTATAACGTTGGAAAAATCACGCTTTACGGCTTTTGCGAAACTTACTGTTGTGCAAAGCAAAAGAGTTAAAAATAATGCTAAAAGTTTTTTCATTTTATTATAACCTCATATGAGTCTTTAATATCGTTAAGAACTGTACATTGATTACGGAATTCATACATTTCGTCTAAATCAATTTCAGCGTAAATCCCGCCTTCTTTTTCTTCTATTTCGGACAAAATTTTTCCAGAATAATCAATAATCATAGAATGTCCCAAATTCTCCGATCCGTCTGCCAGTAATCCTGTTTGAGTAAGCGCAACCATATAAGACTGGTTTTCTACTGCCCTTGCTCGTGTAAGTGTATCCCAGTGAATTTTTCTTAATTTAGGCCATGCTGCCATATTTACAAGGATATCGGCACCCGCTTTTCTGTACGCTCTGTATATTTCAGGAAATCTGATATCATAACAGATCGTAAGCCCTAGTTTTACCCCTTCAATATTTGCAACTACAGGATTTTCTCCAGGCGTAATATAATCACCCTCAGTATCACCTAAATACGAAAATAAATGGTTTTTATCATACGTACAAACAAGTTCACCATGCCGGTTGATAACTGGAGATGTATTAAAAAGCTTATCCCCTTCTTTTCTTACAAAGCTTCCGCCTATAATATTTACTCCGTATTTTGAGGCGGTTTCCTTAAGCATTCTTAAAGATTCAGCATCTTCTATACTTTCAGCACATTTTGGAATGGAGGGGCAATCCCAGCCGACTGTCCAGAGTTCGGGCAAAAATACAAAATCGGTATCATCATACTTTTCAAGATTAGCAATCAAAAGGTTTTTAACTGTTTCAATATTTAACCCAACATCGCCCAAAGCGGATTCCATCTGGACTGCAAGAAGTTTTATTTTTTTCTTTTCCATATGCCGAACTTGTACACCTCATCAAATGCTGCGGGCGCCTTGCGCTCTAAATCTTCTAAACTCTTTTGAAGCTTTACTCTTGCTTCTTCTTCATCTCCGTCTTTTGTAATATAAATAGGCTCGCCATATAGATTAATCAGATTTGTTGCAAACACAGGAGAGCGCATCTCATCCCAGGAAGGGAATTTAGCGAATGTGAAATTCTTAGAATACCAATAAATAGGAACAATAGGAACTCCCGCCATTTTGGCAATCTTGATAACCCCGTCTTTGACAACCCTCGGAGGGCCTTTAGGCCCGTCAACCATCATTGCACAGTTTTCGCCTGATTTAAGAATAGATATCATCTGCATTGTAGCCTCAACTGCGCCTTTTTTGCCTTTAGAACCGCGAACTGTTTGAAAGCCCCATCTTTCTACAACATCAGCAATAATTTCACCATCACGTGAACGACTTATCAAAACATGAATCTTGTCCCTGTTTCTTATTCCGTGGATACAAAACTGATGAGCATGCCACATTGCATAAACACAAGGCATAATATCAGGATTATTTACTTCTATAATTCGCGTAAAAAGCTCTTGAAATTTAAATAATCTATAAATTAAATGAGAAGTTTTTACTATGTTGCTTTTTTCAGATAGTCTTACCATAATTCTAATTATACAATAAACTTTCAGGGATATTTATATAAATTTTATAAAACTTAAAGATACAAGAACAAATAAAATTTTACATGTAATACGATAAAGCATTTATTTATATAATCTTTACTTGCTTACAGGTTTAAAATATTGTACAATACACAAGACAAGGAGGAGTTATGCCTAAAATATATTTTGTTGATGTAACTAATAGAGACGGTGTTCAAACATCCAGACTTGGTTTAGCAAAACTACAAAAAACTATTATCAATTTGATGCTAGATGATATGGGTATAACACAATCCGAATTCGGTTTCCCTACAACAATGCACGAATTAAATTATCTTAATGCAAACCTAGAACTTGTAAAAAGAGGAGTCATTAGAAAAACAAAACTTTCAGGCTGGATGAGAGCAATTGCAGAAGATGTCGAAAAATCTTTCACAAATTGTCCGCTGCTTGAAAATTGCAATCTATCACAATCTACCTCAGATCAGATGATTCAAGGTAAATATTTAGGCAAAAAAACTAAAGATGATATTTTAAAAATGACATGCGAAGCCGTTGAATGTGCTGTTTCTAAAAAAGCAAAGATTATTGGAGTAAATGCAGAAGACGCATCAAGGAGCAATTTGGATTTTTTAATTAAACTAGCAAAAGAAACAAAAAAATGCGGCGCATATAGATTTAGATATTGTGATACTTTAGGATATGAAGATCCCAATACAACATATGAACGAATTTATAAATTAGCTAAAGAAACCCAAATGCCTATTGAAATGCATTTTCATAATGATTTAGGAATGGCAGTTGCTTGCTCTGTTGAAGGCGCAAGAGCTGCAATTGACGCAGGAGTTGATGCCTACATAAATACTGCAATAAACGGTATGGGAGAAAGGGCTGGTAATGCAGATTTGGTTTCTTGTCTTCTTGCATGTTTAAAATCTGCAGGATTTAAGAATAGATACAATATTGATGAAAACATAGATTTGAGTAAATCCTGGAAGTTAGCAAAATATACCGCATATGCATTTGGACTTCCGATACCTATAAATCAACCTGCTGTTGGTGATAATGCGTTTGCTCATGAATCAGGTATTCACGCGGATGGAGCACTAAAGGACAGAAGAAACTATGAACTTTATGACTTTGAAGAACTAGGACGAGGAGAACCGGAAATTATCGAAACAGGAAGAATGATTACAACCGGAGAATACGGGGGCATTAAAGGTTTTAGAAATGTATATGATAAACTGGAAATTGAATTCAAAGACGAAAATGAGGCAAGAAATATTCTGGAACTTGCCCGTTATGCAAATGTACATACCCAAAAACCTTTAACAGAAAGTGAGTTAAAATTTATATATCATTATCCGGATATTGCAGCGCAAATCATGACAGTATCACCATTCTATGAACCATCCGGAGAATTACAAAGACGTCTGGACAAAGGCAGTCTCGCTATGCCACAACATATAATTTAGAATAACTATATACAAAAAAAGTGCCGATATAAAATATATCAGCACTTTTTAAAATCTATAGCTTTAAATTAAATTGTCATGTATAATAAAAGTATGTTGAAATAATATTCTAAAATAAAGGAGCAAATAAAAAACAATATGAAAAAAATATTTTTATCAATAGTTGCTGGTTTTTTATTACTTTCTGCAATCTCATTAGATGTATCAGCTGCAAAAAAGTCTTCAAAATTATCAAAAGAAGCAATTGCTGAAATGTCTGATAGTATTGATAAATTAACCCAAAAAATATATGGCAGAGCATTGTTATCTCCACAAGATAATGAGACGTTAATTGGAATAAAGATAAAACTCGATAACCAAATGTTAATGTCTTCAACTACTGAATTGGCTCCTTTGTATTACAAAGCAGGTAATGTCTATAAACTACGCGACATGAAACCTGAAGCAATTGAATGTTATCAAACAATTTTGGAAAATTTCTCCGATACAGCGCTTGCACCAAAAGCAAGAGCAGCTCTTGAAGAGCTGGGAGTAAAAGTAGAAGCTCCAGCTATCAGCGAAGATGAAGAAGAAACCGACGAAGGTATTTAATTAACCGGTAGAAATTTTATACCTTAAGACGCCAATAATATTCGACTAAATAACTTATTGCATCGAAAGGATGTTCTAGGAATTTACTTTCTCTATTTGATTTAATCTGGTTATGGGTTGGAATATCAACAATCCTTGTTCCTTCCTTAAATGAAAGATTATATATGTTATAGAGAATCCATTTGCATCTTCTCGGGTCTACAAAAAGATGTCTTTCACCTTTCGAATTTTTAACCCGTGCATTAAATGCGGAAATTCTGTTTAAAATTGGCGGATTATAATCTCGAAGCTTAAATTTTACATCCACATAGCCATAGGAGCTCAAAGCATTTTTAATTATTGCATAATTTGTATATTCACTCTGCGTGCTCCTATTATCGCCGGAAGCGTCTCCGTTTATGATAATTGAGGATTTATGCTCCGGATAACGTCTTAAAAATTCATCAATACATTGCTGGGTTGTAGTTTTTTCAATAACAATTTCATCAAAAAAGTAAACATTTTCTTCATCCTTGTGAGCTAAGGCCCAGCACATCGGATCGACATTAAAATCACATGTAAGATGAAGGGGTAAATCGGGATTGTATTTTAAATAAAGCTTGTTTTCTTCGCCAAAACCTTTGACAACAAGTCCGGAAGAATAATCTCCGAATTCTCCCAGAACATTAATCCTGTAATACTCGTCATCAAAGCTTTCTTTCATTGACTGAATAAAATGCGGGGGTAAATAGATATTGTTAGTAGTAGGAGCAATTATTAAACGATAATTTTCTTTTTTTTGTTCAACAAATCTGTGCCAAATCCAACCTTTATCGGCCTGGGGATTAGTATGACCAAAAAGGCGGTATCTGAAATCCATCCAATTTTTCCCTCTGTATGTATTTCTTAAACGCCCGAGAAGCTGTTTAAAAGAAGAGTCTGTAATTTGTGAAGCTTCTTCAATTTCAGCCCAGTGTAGATTTAAAGACTTAAACCTTTCCGGATCTTCAAGTGCGGAAAACAAAATTTCAGAACCATTTGAAAATCTGATAATCTTATCAATCTTATTATATATGTAATCTTTATCTTGAATATACCCGAAATTTTCGAGATGATCCAAATACGAAACAAGGGTGGTTTTTCTCACAAGTTCGTACTCTTTTGCTCCGACCAAACCGCGGCAGCCAGGGAATTTCCTTGCAAGAAGAATTCCTAAAAGCGAACCGCACCAGGTTTTTCCGCTTCCATACCCGCCTTGGTATATTGCAACATCAAGCGAATTTGAATGCGGAATTTCCATAAATTCTCTTTGTTTGCTAAGCAATTTATATTTTGCCAAAATAAAACCTCCTAAATTTATTGTAAAAAAAGGACGGAGCTTCACTCCGCTCTGCTAAAAAGTTATAACGCCAAGCCTGCCGTCATTCAGAGGCTCGGAAGAGATAAATTAAAACGTGAAAGGAATATTTACCCCCAGAGCCGAAGAATCTCGTAGAGTAGTGAATAGTGAATAGTGAGTAGTGAACAGAGGTAGTTAAGTGAATAAGTAAATAAGTGAGATCCTTCGGGCGGGCTGGGTGTAAACATTTCAGATGATATTTATTTTCACCGCCCTCTGGATGACAGCTTGTTTTGAAGTGCTGAATGACGGTTTGCTTGGAAGTGCTAAATGACAGAAGAAGGGAAAATCACACAATCCAGTCTTCACACGTCATTCAGAGGGCGAAAATAACCATTCTGTGAGCCCGCATTGGATTATGATTCTTCAGTCGCCGCCGCTCCTTCCACTACTGCCCATGATAATTTTAAAAATCCTGTCATTATTAAAGTGCAGAAAAATTAATTTATTTAAAACAGTTAATTTTTCGCACTGTTCAGAATCTTACCAATCAGGTATTATCTTTGGGTTTTGGTAAGATCCTGAACAGATTAAAAAACTACACTTTCGTTTATTTTTCTAATTTTCCAGGATGACATTTTTTTATTTAATGTCATAGCATATTTTTTACACTTTTAATATTTATATTTACTTCTAACTTTACCCCTGATTTGACCCTGACTGCACAAAGAAAAAGGGCGGAGCTTCGCTCCGCCCGTAAATAGCCCGTGAGAGGCTAAAACTATTTTTCTAATTTTTTAAGCCGTTTTTCAAACTCTTCATTTTGTTTTTGCAAAGCTTCAATAACCTTTTGCTGCTCTGCAATCGTCTGGTTCTGTTTTTCTATTGTCGAATTAATATCAGTAATATTTTTAACGATTTCTGTTATTTTATTATCCAATTCCTTAACCGCATTAATCACTGCATAGAACATATCTTCCCAGCGGATTCTTAAATACCCGTCTTCACCTTTGGTTACAGCATCAGGAAATACCTTCTGCAAATCCTGAGCCATTACACCGACATGCGGAATTTTTGCTTCGTCTTTTTTGAATGTGAAATTAAAGAAATCAAGTTTTTTGAGCTCTGCAAGTCCTGCTGTATATTTTTCACCGACATTCTTTAAACGACGGTCGGAATATGCACTTCCCAAGCCATGTTCCTGACGTCCCCCAAAAGCAATCCCTTTATCACCATCTATGAACCAACCATGTCCAGAGCCATTTGCTACTTGTGCCCAAACATGACTGTCATTTGAACCACCTACACCTAAATATGATTTTCCGCCAACAACTAATCGTCCTCTAATATAGACAGTAGTTCCTGCATCACCAAGAACTATTTGGTTTGCTTCTGTTGTCGTTGCATTTCTACCTATTGCAACCGAATTTGTATGACTGGCAGTTGTATTATTATTACCAATTGCAATAGAGTTTTCACCAGTAGCTATAGCAGTGCTTCCAATCGCAACAGAATTTATCTTAGAAGCTCTAACAGAGCTACCAAACGCAACAGAGTTTTCACCGGTAGCTACAGCAGTACTTCCACCTGCAATAGAATTCAGCATAGTTGCACGCGTATTATAACCTATTGCTACAGCATTGGTTTCAGAAGTGGTTGCAATGCTACCTATAGCGGTAGAATATGGGCCGGAAGCATTTGTGTAATTTCCAATAGCTGTAGAATACCGTGCTTCTGCTTTTGTAAAACCTTCTTGAAGAGAACTTGCACCAAGAGCGAGACAATCTCTCTCAGTCGCTTGGGCATTAATACCCAATGCTGTAGATCCTCTTCCTGAGGCTATTGAGTTAACCCCAATTGCAGTTGATCTGTCTGCCACTGTTGTGCCAACCCCAACTGCAACGGAATTTCCACCGGTAAACGTTTGACCAACACCCATTGCAACAACGTTAGCTGCCGGAATAGCAGCAGAGTCTGAAAAAGCAGCTCTGTTATTATTTCTGTCCATTAAAAGGGATGTATAACCGGCACGCCCGCGAGTTCCAAAGCCCAGCTGAGGTTCATTGCCCGTTGATTCTATGTATAATTTTGGTATCGGCTGGTTCGCTGCTCTATTAACATCTGCCGCACCTATAATCGCAGCAACGTTTTGGTTACCTGTTACATTAAATCCAATACTGTTGTTAATACCTGTAAATACCCAGGGACTATCATTTGTACCTGCATTTCTTGCTGCCAATTTCTTAGTAACGATTGGAGCACTGGCTGCTGCTATTATCGCAACAATTAGCAGTACAATCATCATTTCCATCAAAGAAAATCCGTTTAACTTTTTCACTCTCACACTCTCTATTCCTTTCTGTCTTGTATTTACAGTAGTAAGGGGGCGTCGTTTAACGCACCGAAAACATTTTTAATTGTCAAGTTTATTTTGTGATGCCACGCACTTAAACATACGGTCGGCAGGCATTCTGTCTAACTACTAGATAGTATTTGGCCTTCAGGCCTGTCTCAGAAACTCTAATGTAACTTAATACATATTGTGTTACATTAGACATTCTTTTATATGTCTGAAACTATTATAACATATTTATTTCAAATGTGTACTTTTCTTTCTCTTTTTTTTCGCATTAAAAGAGAAAGAAAAGTACGAAAAGAAAGAGAAAAAAAGCGGCTGTT
>CALUVK010000045.1 GCA_944324205.1 Candidatus Gastranaerophilales bacterium
GTCTACCTCCCCTCTCACAAAACGTGACATTTAGTCACCTTTTGTTCGGCAGAGTGCCACAAGGGCATGCGGATATTTTTTTATCAACAAATTAAATGATAATATAAACATCTTTTTAAGTCAAACATAAAAGAAGCTGATTTTAATCAGCTTCTTAAACTCTTAAAAGATATTCTTAATTATAATTATGCTTCTTGACCTTCTTTTTGCTTGTTTAAAAGGTCCTGAAGTTTGTTCATTATTTCTTCACTTTTTTCTTGGGCATCTGAAATTAAATGATCTGCTTTTCTTTGAATATCTTTTACTGTTTCATCTGTCTTTTTTGCCATATCAGAAGCCATATCTCCAAGCATTTCTCTTGTTTCAGCTCCTGATTTAGGTGCTAACAAAATACCTGCCACTGCACCTATTGCTGCGCCTATTGCAAAACCTGCTAAAAATCTTGTTACTGACATAATATTTTCTCCTTCTATTGTAGTTTAACTTTTTTTGTTATTTTTTATATTGCCATATCGGTCTACTTCTTTTTGCTAAACATTTTAAAAGCTGAACATAACCCGCTTGCAAATCCTTTAGTAACGCTTCCTGTTAGACTGCAAAGTTTGGATAATATGTTTAGCGGTGAATTCTTTATGGCATCTTTTATTCTGTTTACAGTTTCATCCGTTTTTATTATTATTCCACTTACAATTTCTACAGATTTGTTTATATTCTTAAGGGTTGGTGTTAATTCACTCTTAATAATTTCGGCAGTTTCATCAAGTTTTTTTGTTAGTTTTGATAAGTCAAATAATACTTTGATGAGCATAATTCCAACAAGTATTACGATAATACCTGTTGCGTATGCTAGAAAAGTTAAACTCTGGTATAATTGTGCTGTTTCCATATCTTTATATTCTTTCTTTAGATTATTTTATTGCTAAACATTTTTTTAATTAAAATCATAGTCTGAAACGTCTTCTAATTCTTTGGCTTTTCTCATTTTTTTAGATCTGAGCATATTACCAAATTTTTTATACTGTTTTTCAAGTTTATATTTCAATAAGTCTATTGATTCTAAAGCCTGTTTCTTTGCTTCATTTACAGCCGGAGAATGTTTTTCGGCTAAATCACACACTGTATCTTTTAATTTTTCTCGCATTTCTGAGCCGGGGCGTGGAGCATATAAGACACCAGCTATGATACCGCCTATTACACCTGCTAAAAGCCCAATGCCAAATCCTATAGAAGATTTTTCTTTGCTCATATTATTACCTCTTTTCTTATTCTATTTGTCTTTCTTAGTATATCACATTTTGCACAAGGGTTAAACCCTTCCACACGGCTTTTACTATTTTTGTCTTTCTGAGACGTTTAATTATTTTAATATTAATACTCCAAAATAAAATTGTGGAAATTAGACTTTTGGCTTGTTCAAGGATGATTTTATCACGCTCTTCTTTTATATTATCTATCCACATGGGTATTAGTTCTAAAATTTGTTCTGAAATATTACGTACTAAAGTTAACAAATCTTTTAACTTTGGATTGGTCGTTTCTATAAATATTGATGTATTATTGATTTTTTTATCTAATTTTATAAGATAGGAGATGATAGTAAAAGTTATTATTAACTCTGCTATAAAAACTATTGATATAAGAATTATAAAAATCATGTCTATCCGCTCATATTATACTTATTATACGATTATATTTTATAATCCTGAAAAATAAAATACACTTGGCGGATTATTTCACAAAAATAATTTATAAATTAAAATGAAAAATTTTATCCTCTCTTGACAACAGTTGCAATTAATTCGCCGTAACTATTAAAGCATCCGTTAGTTTCTTTAATTTCATAAGAGACTTCGCTATCCTGTGCTTTTTCTTTTTTTGCAAAAGCTTCAGCGCTTTCTAAATCTTTAAATTCTCCGGCCATGTCCGGTTCAAAAAATGACGGTTTGTCAATATAAACTTGATACATAACATAATCTCCTTTTAAGTCCACTCTATGCCGAATAGAAAATGAAGTCAAGAATATATTTAAGTTTACATTTATTAATATTATGTTAAATTTATTCTTATTTTTTGTTTTAATATAAATGTGTAGTATATTGTGGAGAAAAAAGTATGATTAGGGTAAATGGATTAAGTACAGTCAATTTTATTTCAAGGCCTGCATTTAGGGCAGAAGAAGCTTCTATTGAAAATAATATTCAAGAAAACAAAGAATCTGCAAGTCTTAATGGTATGCAAGCCTTGGCTTCGTATAATTTTAATATAATTGATAAAATAGGAAAATTAGATGAAATCAAACCTCTTGATTTGATATTTAACCCTGATGAGAATGTAGAAATCGAAGGTGAAAAGATTTATACATCTGAAGGAAAATTAAAAACAATTGTAAAAGATAATGGCGAGACTAAAACGGTTTATATTCCATTAGAAGAGAATGAAAACCTTATTGATACAATAAAAGTTGTAGATAAAAAAAGTAACAAAGTTCTCAAAGAGCAGTCTAATTATATAGAAGACGGAAAATATGATGGAGCCTGGATAGGGGAATATTCCTTAAATGATGGTAAGCTAACACATTCAACTATTTACGATAAAGATGGAAATGTCGAAAAGGCAACAGCATACAAAACAACTCCTAAAGGCCGCAGGGCAAGTTTAACTCATGATTTTGCTGATAAGGAGTACAGAGTTAGTGCTTATGGTGAAAAAACAAAACAAGATATATTCATGCGACTGGACAATAATAAAAAACCTGTAGAATTTAGTGAATATCAAGATATTAATAGTATAAAAAGAACTAGTTTAAATGTAGATTTTTATCAAGGAAATATACTTTCCATTTATAAAAGTGAAACAATAACAGTTCCAAATGCTTTTGGCAGGGAAAAATTCGAGAATCCGGAACTTCTGCCGGCAGAAAAATATATTCCAAATATAGATTTAAAAGGACAAGAAGGCGAAAAAAGCTATTATTCTAACGGTGCTATCGAGAAAAATGTTATAGGTGATACTATTGCTTACTTTGATGTAGACGGAAATCTAGAAAAAGTTAAAGCAGGCCGCAAAGAAATCACAATAGATGGTAAGAATCAATATATTGTAGAAGATTTAGGCGAAGGCAAAACTAAAACTTCTGAACTATATGAAGATGGTGACGGTTATGTAGAAGTCAAAACTCAAAACGATTATAAAGAAATATATTTTGATAAAAACAAAAGACCTTGTAATTATAGCGAGGGAATCATTGATGAAAATGGAGAAAAAGATAATAAGCTTTCTCTTGATTTCAACAACAATGGAATGTTAACAGAAGCTTATAGTTGGTAGCAGTTTAGTTATCAAACATTTGAGCATATTTTACCAGAGCGTTATAAACCTCTGGTAAAATTTTGCCTTCACGGACTTCTTTGTAAAGAATCAAAAGTGCCTCTAAACGGCTTAGTTTTTTTCTGTAAACTCGAGCTTCTCTTAAAGCACTGTATTTATCAGAAATAGATACAATTTGAATACCAAGAGAAGAATTTATTTGATAATCATCAAGTGCCGGATATCCGGAATGTTTTAAATTCTGGTGGTGATATTTTACAAACTCAAGTGTCTGTGGTGAAAGATTTTGAGTCTTTAATAGCTCGTATCCTAACGTTGAATGAATATTCATTATTTCACGCTCTTTGATGTTTAATTTCGCTGGTTTGTTAAGAATTTTATCCGGAATTAATACTTTACCTAAATCGTGAAGCATTGAAGCTTCTTTAAGTGCGGATTTATCAATTTCTTTGCGTGAATTCTCCGATAAAACAGAATATACTCCCATTGCTATATTGCATGTTTCGTTCATATGTCCGTTTGAAAGTTCTTTTAGGGTTTTTGTATGTATTTCCGGTTTTATCTTATATTTTTTTAGCAGAGATTTAATTTTTGGATTCAATGCTATCATATTTTTAAGAAGGTATTTCTGTGTTTTTTCATCTTGACCGGTTTTTAAAAAAGTTTTGCCATCACTGTCTGTACATACAAAATAGCTGTTACTGTTTATTTGAACAGCACCTTTAAGTCTTACTCTCTTCTTTTTATTCCGGGGTTTAATTAAAATCATTTTTCTGGTCTGAGTTCTTTTTGTAACATAAGTTTACAATAATCTTTAATTTTTTGCAATATTTATTCTCCGGTTGGCGGTGTAAAAAAAAATATAAATTGATAATCTTTTAAATTATAAAAGGAGAAAATTTATGACTGAAAAGAGATTTTTGAGTTTTGTACTGATGGAAGGTGTTTTACTTATGATGCTTGGTATTGCGATGTTGCTTCTGCCAAAGCTTACCACTATTACATTTGGCCTTTTATTATGTCTGTCGTTTGTTATTTATGGGGGGTATAAGGCAATCAATGCATTTTTAACAAGGAATTATTCAAGACATTTTGTTCTTAATATGTTTATAGGATTACTTTTATTTGCAATTGGTGTTGTTTTATTTGCAGCGCCTGTTTTTAGTTTAATGCTTATTACAAGTATTATTGGGGTATATTTCTTAATAGAAAGCATTTCATCAACAGCTTTTGCAGTTCAAAATAAAAAGACGCTTTATTTTTGGTGGGCAGATTTACTTGTTGGAATTTTACAATTTTTATTAGGACTGATAATTTTAATTGCATTACCTTCTACTGCTCTGTGGGTTGTAGGAATTCTTGTCGGAATCAATTTTTTAATAGCAGGCATGGTTATGATAAGTATGTATATTTCTACTAAGTATATATACTCTTAACTGATACATATAATTGAATCAATTATATTAGGCATATAATTATATTCAAGAGATTACGAGAATTTATATATCGTAATCTCTATATTTATTTGCATAAATCATAGGATTAAATTACAAGTATTCAAGGAGTTTTGTAAGATTTTTTTCTTTAATAGCAATATTAGCTTTTTGTTCTAATACCGGTTTTGCGCAGAATGCAATCTTGCATCCGGCATGTTCAAACATGCTTAAATCATTTGCCCCGTCACCTACTGCAACAGTATCTTGAGGAGTAATTTCAAGAATTTTTTGCAGTTTTTTCAACATTCGGCCTTTTGAATCATTAAACATCATCTCACCGCCGGCAAGACCGGTTAAGATACTGTCTTTTACATGAAGAATATTAGAAAACTCTCCATTCAGCCCGAGTTTTTCGCCCATTGGTACGGTTGCGTTTCTGAAACCGCCGGAGAAACAAATAACTTTATAGTCTTTTTCCCGTAATTTTTTAACAGTCTCAACCGCACCGGGCATTAAGGGTAAATTTCTGCAAATTTCATTTACCCTATCCTCCCGAATACCTTTCAGCAATGAAACACGCTTTGTCAGGCTCTCAAAGAAATCCAGCTCACCATTCATTGCTCTTGTTGTAATATTGCGAACTTCCTCTTCAACTCCGGCTTCACGTGCAAGAAACTCTATTGTTTCGCCGTCCATTAAGGTTGAGTCAAAATCAAATACAGCCAGTTTCATCCTAATCCTTTGCACTTAAATTCAGATATCTTGAATTATGAACCCCGTCAATTTTATTGATAGCTTCAAGGGTTTTCTCATCAACTCCCGTATCAATACTGATTACCATAATTGACTCGGTCTCATGCTTATCGTTTTTCTGAACAACGTTCATTGATGCAATATTAATATTATTTTCACCGATAACCTGTGCAACTTTTGCAATCATAGACGGTTTATTAACGTGGGGTACAAGCAGCATGTGTTTTTGCGGTCTGATACTTGTCTCATATTCATTAATTTTAACTATCCTTGGAATATCTTTTGCAACAAGAGCCCCGGAAACAACTGCAGTAGCGTTATCCGTAATCAATTTCACGGTTAATAACCCTGCGAAGCTGCATTTTGTATTGGAGCGTGTAGAATTTATTTCTATTCCGCGTTTTTTAGCAAGATAAGGAGCATTCACATAATTAACCCCCTCAAGAATAGAAGATAAAACACCTTTCAGAACAGCAACTTCAAGCGGCTGTATATCTAAGCCGGACAAATCTCCTAATGCGGTAATTTCAATAGACTTAACCATTCCGTCGGATATTTGCATTGCAATTTCCCCCGCGTTTTCTGCAATCTGCATATAATCCTTAACAGGTTCTAACCTATCCGGTCTAAGCGACGGGATATTAACAGCAGAAGCAGCCGAACCCCCTGTAAGCACTTCTTTTATTTGTCCTGCAACATCTAAGGCTACATTAATCTGCGCTTCCTGTGTGCTGGCGCCGAGATGCGGAGTTAATACGACTTTTCCTTCCGTATTAATAAGCGGACATTCTCCGATATTTGGCTCATTTTCGTAAACATCAATCGCAGCTCCGCCGACTTTTCCGCTATCAAGAGCTTCTTTTAAATCATTCTCGTTAATAATTCCGCCGCGCGCGCAGTTAATAAGAGATACTCCGTCCTTCATTTGAGCGATTGTATCTTTATTAATCATATTGACTGTGTCTTTGTTCTTTGGAACATGCACAGTTATAAAATCACATCGAGGCCAAAAACTTTCTAAACTCTGTATATATTCTCCGCCTAATTTTTCTACAACTTCTCTTGTTGTAAAAGGGTCATAAACAACAACTTTCATTCCGAAAGCAAGAGCAATTTCCGCAACATGCGAGCCGATTTTTCCAAACCCGATTATCCCGAGAGTTTTGTTATAAAGTTCTCTTCCGGTGAATTTACTCCTCTCCCATTTACCCTCTTTAGTTGAAACTGCAGCAGGCACAATGTTTCTTGCAAGCGCAAGCATAAGAGCAACCGTATGTTCGCTTGCGGAAATCGTATTACCGTCCGGAGAATTGACTACTATAACTCCGTTTTGGGTAGCGGAATTTATATCAATATTATCGACACCTACCCCTGCTCTTCCTATGATTTTTAAATTTTTTCCGGCTTCAATAATTTTTGAAGTTACTTTTGTCTGGCTTCTTACCATTAATGCATCATATTGCGGAATTATCCTGACAAGCTCTTCTTCACTCATCGTCGGGAAAAAATCAACTTCCGCTGCCGGCGCAATAATATTTCCGGCTGTTTCGTTTATTTTATCAGTAATCAAAACTTTCATTATATCTCTTCTCCTAAAGCTTGAATAACAGTCCTTACCCCGGCTCCTAATTCAAATTTGTGTCCGAGTTTATTTAAAACGGCTTCTAATGAGCCAACAGCCATAATCAGGTCTCTGTCGGATACAAAACCCAATGTTCCCATTCTGAATATTTTATCCTTAAGCTGATTTTGGCCGTTTGCAACGACTATATCGTAATTTTTTTTCATACCACTTCTAATATCCGGAACGGAAATACCTTCCGGCGGGAGTATTGAAGTAATTGCCCAGCTTGCATTCTTATCCTCTTTTACTAAAAGCTCAAGATTAATTGCGCGCAGAGCTTTTCTAAGCACCATCGCATGACGTCTGTGGCGCTCATTCATATTTTCAATTCCCTCCTCCTTAATCATTCTAAGAGCTTCTCTAAGTCCTACAATTAAGTTTACGGCAGGCGTAAACGGAGTGGTATCGCCCTGAACGGCTTTTTTGTGCGCTGCCCAATCAAAATAAAAACTTGGATGTCTGCATTCTTCATAAACCTTCCATGCCCGCTCATTTGCAGTCAGAAAAGCAAGCCCCGGAGGTATCATAAATCCTTTTTGAGAACCTGAAACAAGCACGTCAATTCCCCATTCATCAGTCTTTACGGGCATTGCGCAGACTGATGTAACTCCGTCAACAACAGATAAAGCACCGTGTTCTCTTATAATTGAGCATAATGTTTTTATATCATTAGCCGCCCCTGTTGAAGTTTCACTATGAGTAAGAGTTACTATTTTGATTTTCTTCTCTTTATCTTCCGCTAGTCTTTTTCTCAAAACATCAGGCTCAATAACTTCTCCCGCTTCAACTTCAATCTTTTCAACCTTAGCCCCTCTCGATTCAGCTATCTTTGCCCAGCGGTTTCCGAAATTTCCGAGAGAAAGACATAAAACATTATCACCTTCATTTACAAGATTTTCTAATGCCGCACACATTGCTCCGGTGCCGCTCGAAGTGAACATAAAAACATCATTCTTTGTCTGAAATACATATTTAAGATTTTCATAAACTTCTTTCAATATGGAGGAGAATTCCGAGCTCCTGTGTCCAATCGGGTGTTTAGCAATTTCGAGCATTACCGATTCCGGTACAGGCGTAGGTCCCGGTATCATTAAAAAAGTTTTGTCATTCATATATTACTCCTCCTTCTATTTGAATATATCTATTTTGACACAATTTTTGATTTTTGGATAATAGTTTATAAAAATTAATAATTCAAAAATTTGACAATATGTTAGTTTTACCTTACAATATGCAAAGTAATGTTAGGCGAGGCTAATTTATGAAAATAATAACTTTTTTGGGAAAATATTTGGATCAACCAAGGCTTATATCAAAATTTTCTTGTGCATTACCACCAATAATTACTATTGGAGCTGGAACAATTGTTTTAAAAGATACATATAAAGAAGATATTTCAAAAAGAAAAAAGAAATTTATCCAAAATGGCTTGACTATGTTTGGTGCAGTAGCATCTTCTCTTATTGCACCTAAAATAACAGCGAAATTATTTAAAACAGCTCCAATGTTTGTTGGTATAAAAGAACTAGAGAAAAGAAATACTTTTCTTGTAGATAACTATATAAAAAATAATAAACTTGATAAGAAAATTGAAACGATTTTACACAAAGCAAAAACCAATGTTCTTGGAATACGCGAGATAAAAATTCTGTCTACAAATTTAAATAAAGATGAAGGTAAAAAACTTATGCAGAATTTAATACCGGAACCGGAGGAAATAAATTCGAGAGAAATTTTTTCAGAAATCGGCCGTCTATCAGTTTTTGGACTTATACCTGTTTTGGGTGGAATTATAGGTGGAATTTCCGGTGATAAATTTTCAGGAGAAAATTATAGAGAAAAAATTCCAAATAAAATAAAAGAGGGTGCTTATCAATATCTTGCCAATATATTTTTATGTAATATCGGAGCTGGTTGTGCGCTTGGTATACTTGAAAAATCAAAAATAAAATCGAAATCTGCCAGAGCTTTGGGTATGATTACCGGTATTGTTCTGACTGGTGTTGTTGGTGGAAGTGCAATAGCGAATTTTATTAGTAAAAAAGTTATTAACAAATGTTTTAAACAATCTAACAAGTGCGAAAAAGAACGTAAACCGGAACCGCTTGATATATGTTTACATTCCGATGATATTGCAACCGTTGCCGTAATGTCTGGATTAAAGTGGATTGAACCGGCACTCCCTATTTTGTATTCAATTTCTGGTTATAGAGCCGGTATAGGCTATCGCGGGAAACAACATTAACAATTAGCAGTATTTTACAAAAAAATATGCGGGATTTTGTCCCGCATATTTTTTATATTATAATTGAGCAATTATAATTTAGAAGCAACCATCTTAGTTGTTTCAGCTAATCTTGTAGAATAACCCATTTCGTTATCGTACCAAGAAATAATCTTAACCTGGTTGCCGCCCATTACACGAGTTAATAAAGCGTCAACAGTTGAAGATTGAGAAGTTCCGATGTAGTCAGAAGATACAAGCGGTTCTTCTGTATAGCAAAGAACGTGTCCGTCAGCACCAGCTTTTAATGCTGCATTAACTTCTTCAACAGTTACGTCTTTAGCTAATTCAAATACAACGTCAACTAATGAAACGTCCGGAGTAGGAACTCTCATAGCGAAGCCATCCAATTTACCTTTTAATTGAGGTAATACAAGAGCAACAGCCTTAGCAGCACCAGTCTTTGTAGGAACGATGTTTAAAGCACCAGCTCTAGCTCTGCGAGGATCTTTGTGACCTGCATCCAAAATTCTCTGGTCACCTGTATAAGAGTGAACAGTTGTCATCAAACCTTTAACAATACCGAATTTTTCATCGATAACTTTAGCTACAGGAGCTAAGCAGTTAGTTGTGCAAGATGCCATAGAAATTACGTTGTGTTTTGCAGGATCGTATTCTTTGTCATTTACGCCTAAAACAATTGTAATATCTTCATTTGTAGCAGGAGCTGAGATAATAACTTTCTTAGCACCGGCTGTAATATGAGCTTTAGCTTTTTCAGCATCTGTGAAGAAACCTGTTGATTCAACAACAACTTCAACACCTAAATCTTTCCAAGGTAATTGTGCAGGATCTTTTTCTGCGAAGAATTTAATTTTCTTACCATTTACAATAATACCTTCTTCATAAGCTTCAACGCTTCCGTCAAACTTACCCATTACAGAGTCGTGTTTGAAAAGAAGAGCTGCTTCAGCAGGTTTAAGTCCGGGGTCATTGATAGCAACATATTCAATTTCATTGAAGATGCCTTCTCTGATAGCTGCTCTTAAAGTGTTACGTCCGATTCTTCCGAATCCGTTAATTGCTACTTTTACCATAATTTTCACTCCTTCTTATCAGTAAAATTATTTTTCTTAACATGTTTATCCTAATTCAAACAAAAATCTTAATCAATATTTGAAATATTAATTTTTCGTTAAGTTTAACATTTTTACGAACTTTTCAAACTTATTTTAATTCTACTTTTTTTTACAGCTGTTTGTTCTATAATAAAATTATTGGAATTTAAATAGCTTTATTTTTGATTAATAAGGAGGTCAAATGGGCAAAATTGAAATTACGCACGAAATTG